>JACCSL010000477.1 GCA_013812995.1 Ardenticatenales bacterium
GCGGGTCATGCGGGCGATGATCGCCATCGGGATGGTGCTGAGGGCCAGGGTTGGCAGGATCAGATGCTGGACGGAGTCCTTCAACACTTCCCAGCTCCCTGTGATAAGCGAGTTGAAAATATAAAAATTAGAGATAAAGCGCACGAAACTAAACCACTTTGTTCCCTCTTCGACCTGCCACCCATAGACCTCATAGAAAGGGATGGACTCCAGCCCCGCCGAGAGGCGGCCGGACGGAGGGAGTTGGAGAGGAGTATCTTTCAGGACCAAGGCGAACAAATAGGCCAGGAGCAGCCCAAGGAAGAAAACCGGGATGGACACGCCCAGGTTGGAAAGCGCCATTGTTGCGACATCAATCGGCGAATTGCGCCGTACTGCCGAGAAAATGCCAGCCGGGATACCCACCGCCATCGCCAGGAGCATCGCACTCATCGAAAGCTCAATCGTCACGGGCATCCGGTCGATGAGAATATCGGAGATGGTACGATTGAAGCGGATGGAACTCCCAAAATCGCCGCGCGCCATATCCTTCATATAGATGGCAAACTGTACCGGGATGGGTTGATCCAACCCCTTGGCCTTGATGAAGCGCTCGCAGACCTCGGGGGTGGCCTTCTCCCCCAGAATAGCCTTGCAGGGCTCACCAGGAATCATGCGGGCCATCGCGAAGGTGATAGCGAGAATCCCAAAGAGGACAGGAATGGAGGCGAGGACACGGCGGATAATATACTGGGTCATGGGCCTGCTTCTCTATAAATGACAATGGGCTGCCCGGTAAACCGGGCAGCCCACAGGTGTGACGTCTTTACTCTTCCGGCGTCTCGGCGTTCATCAGGCCGTCCCACAGGTACGAGAAGTTCTCGAAGGCACCCGTGTTACCGACGTGATAGGGGTTCGCCGCGTCCAACCCGACCGCCCACGACATGACGACGTCGTTGGCATCCAGGTCAGAGCCATCGTGGAACGTCACGCCCTCGCGGAGGGTGCAGGTCCAGACGGTGGAATCCTCGTTGGGATCACAGGCGGTTGCCAGGGCAGGCTCGGTCTCGCCCGAGTCCACCTTGTAGTTCAACAGGGTCTCTACGACCTGCTGGCAAGCACTCAGCGATTCGCCGTCCGTCTCATCCCCACAGTAGAGGCTGATGGGCTCGGCGTTCTGCATGAAGATAAAGGTGTCGTCGCCAGGGTTCACCAGCTCGGCGCGAATCGCACCGAAGGGCGGGGCATTGACACCCTCGACGGTCGCCAGGGCAGCCGTCGCGGAGGCACCGTGCGCGATGGGAACCATCGGGGCCAACTCGCGAATCGCGTTGTTGATCTCGGTGTAGAGCGCCTCGGCCTCTTCAATGTCACCAATCTCAGACGCTTCAAGGAGACCTTCGAAAATCTCCGGGTGCGCGTCACCAAACTGCGGGTTGCCCTCGCTGAAGTGGTAATCCAGGAAGTTGGTGATGTGCGGGTAGTCCGCGCCCCACCCGAGCAGATACAGACCCTCAAGGTTCCCGGCGCTGGACTCGGCGATGAACTCGCCCGACTCCATCACAACGATCTCCGCCGTGATGCCAAGGTTCTCTTGCAGCTGCGCCTGAATGTCCTGCGCCACCGGGCCGGGCTCGGGCAGGTAGCCACGGGCCACGTCGCGGTAGTAAATCTTGGTCTCAAAGCCCTCGGCAAAGCCGGCCTCGGCCATGAGGGCCTTGGCAGCTTCCACATCAAAGCCATACCACTCGTCGCCGGTACAGCCATTCGGGATGCTGCACGGGGTGAAGTGGGAAGCAACCTCGGAACCTTCCGCGTAGAAGCTATCGACGATGCGCTGGCGGTCAATGCCCATCGCGAGCGCCTGGCGCACGCGCACATCGTTGAAGGGCTCGAAGGTGTTAGTCATGCCGAGGTAGAAAACGTTCGGGTTCTCGACCTTGATCAGTTGAAGGTTCGAGTCGGCCTCGATCGTCGCGTAATCATCCGCGCTCACGTTCGTGATCTGGTGAACCGTGCCGCTCTGGAGTTCCAGAAGGCGCGCAGCAGGCTCCGTCGCCCAGCGGAAGACCATCGTCTCCACCTTGGCGGGCTCGCCCCAATACTCATCGAAGCGCTTGAAGACGATGCTCTCGCCCCGGTTCCAGCTGTCGAGCATGAAGGGACCGGTACCGATGGGCTGCTCCAGCAGGTCGCCGGTGCCGCCCGTAGCCTCGAAGTGCTCCGAGGGCTGAATGCCGAAGGGGGTGAAAGCGGCCTTGGCCAGGAAGGCCGGGTCCGGCTTGCACATGGTGAACTCGACGGTTAGCTCGTCGACGGCGGCGATGGACAGAATCTTACCGCCATACTCGCAATCCTCGGCAGCCAGGGTGAGCAGGCCGTCCGTGTCCACCAGGTTGCCCATCTCACCCATCTCGCCACTATCAACTTCTTCGGTGGCTTCGACCTCGGGCTCCTCGGTGGGCTCCTCAGTGGTTTCCTCGGTGGCCTCGGCTGTAGAC
>JACCSL010000479.1 GCA_013812995.1 Ardenticatenales bacterium
GGGAGCATCCGCCAGGCTACCGTCGCTCTCCACGCCACCCTCGGCGGTGACGGTTGCTACCGCAGGGCTCGCGACACCTTCCGCCCCGGTACTTCCACTCTCTGTCGTGGCGGAGGGAAGAACGCTTAGCCCGCCCGCGCCATCCTCCGTTGGCTCCGCCAGCAAATCTTCTCTGGCACCCTGCATACAACCTGTCAAAACCAGCGCTACCAAGAGCACCAGGGCCATCACGATCCACATGCGAGACGCGCGGCTCATCGCTCCTCCTCCTCGTCGGTGATATACATAACTAGTGGAAGCATCATAGCACAGTCAAGGGGAGTCAGTCAAGGGTTTATGCAAAGAAATTTACCATGAATAGCAAAGAGATTGCGTTATCTTTGGTCAAGATAATGTACCGAGAAAGTCAAAAAGGAGATATGATGCCTCCTTTTTGGAGAGTATGACCCTAGAAGTTGAGGGATCGGAGCAGCGGATTCAGGATAGGATCGAGGGTTTGCGGGGCTAGTCCCATCAGTACGGAGAGGATGCCCAGCACAAACAGAAAGGTGCTGGCAATGCGCGGCTCACCCTCGACCCGCGTCATCTTGCTCTCTGCCACGGGCGCGGTCATGACCGCAAACGCCCGAATAAATCCGACAAGCCCCAGCACGGAGGCGATGATGAGGACCCACACCCAGCCGCTCCCCTGCTCCATCAGCAGCCGAAGCACGGACCAGTGGCCGGGGAATCCCGCTGTGAGCGGTGCCCCAAGCATCGCCATCCCACCAATGGCAAAGCCCAGCATCGAGATGGGCAAACGAGCCCCGACGCCCAGCAAATCATCGAAATCCAACGTTGTTGCGCGGTGACGAATCGTTGCCAGGGCACTACCCGCCAGCAGGAGGCTAATCAGGCGGCTCCCGATGACCAGCAGGGCGGCCAGGGTTCCTGCGCGCGTCCCAAAGCTCAGGGCGAGCAGTATATATCCCAGGTCAGCCAGCACGGTGTAGGCCCACAACCGTCCCAGGTGGCGCTCCGTCACGGCAAGTACCCCGCCGGTAATTGCCATGAGAATCCCGCCGCCAAAGAGCAGTCGCTGCACCTGCATATTCTCCGCCAGCCAACGATACTGTGCAAGGAGATCAAAAAGGAGCACCAGGTAGCTCCCCCCCATCCCTGCCGCCAGCCACGCCGCGATGATAGGCGGTCCATCCTCGGCTGCCTGGGGTAGCCAGGCATGGAAAGGAATGATGGCGAGCATCAGCGCAAAGCCCATGCCCAGGGTCAGAACGATGAAGGCCGTCAGGGCGGCGGCTTCCGGCTCATAGAGCCGTTGGGCAATCAGCGTAGAGGCAACGAGAAATGGGGGCAGCGCCAGAACGGAAAGAATCAGCAGGCGCGTGGCGGCACGGGTATTCGCAGCCGCCCCCCCCTGTACCAACATGATTACCACCAGCCACGCCGCTTTCAGCAGTAAGACCTGAATAACAAGTTCCTCGAAGAGCATTGCAGCCACGAGCAACCCGTAGACCATGAGCAAGAAGGGAAAGAGCGTCCACCCCTGGGAGATGCGCCAGGAGAAGAGGAAGGCCATCACCAGCCACGCCGCCAGGCCGACCAGCAATGCCTGCGCCATCCCGCTCAGGAAGAGAGGTCGTCCCAGCAGCACAATGTCCTGCGGAGGAAAATTGACCAGCCACCACGCCGCCATTGCCACCACCATCGAAGAGAGCAAGGCCGCCACCAGGGAGTGGCGACGCAGGAGATAGACCAGTGGAGCGACGAGAATGGGCAGCCACACCGGGAAGAGGGCGCTGCCTAAAATCTGAAGGGCCATCATGTAGGTATCTCCTCCGCCACGCTCAGCTCGGTTGCCCCGCTGGTCGTACCCTGATTCAGCGCCTCAACCGCCTGCTGTAGCGCCTCGGGACTGTGCGGGTCCACCGCCTCGCCAGTCGCCTGACGTGCCTCAATCAGGGGCAGGTGTCGGGCAACCGCAAGATAGGAGGCGACCAGCCCAACCAGGATGGTACCAATTCCCAGCAAACCAAGAACAAGAAGTCCAGGTTCCGCCAACGTGTAGAGCAACTCGAAACCGTTCTGGAAGGTGAGGAGTCCCATTCCTGTTTTGAGAGGGTCTCGGGTCAGGATAATGGTGAGCAGCCCCATCGCGAGAAGCCAGAAGGAGGGAATCAAAAATATTCTTGGAAAAGCCGTAAGGCTGAAGCGGTCGGGAAGGGTAAAGAGAAGCAGGGCGGTAAAGATAAGCGCCAGGAAGCGGAAGGGTAACCCCATCGGGTAAATATCCCGGTTGGAGTTAAACCATCTTCGGCCGTCCTCCATCTGATCAAGCGCGAACTCAATCCGGCGCGCGGTCCAGTACAGGGTGAGGCAGGAGACCGAGCCTGCCACCAGTTTGACCATCGCGAGACCAGTAGGAAGCTCTGTATCGAGCAGCAAACTAACCAGCAGATACTGGATGAGAACACCAAAGAGGGCGAGCCGCCAATCCATGACGATTGCAACCACGCCAGCCGTGATGGCAATGCCAACCCCCAGTTGGAGCATCGAGAGAGAGGCGAAGAATTCCGGAAACCCGTTCATCAAAAAGCCCCTATCTCTGCAACAGGAAGATCATTGTGACAAAGAGAAAGAGCAGCAGCCACCCGTAGTTTTCTCCCTCCAGAACAAGCATCATTCCCCGCAGCCCGCTGAGCAGCAACCACCCCACGCGACCCACGAAGCGCCACAGCCAGACGAAGGAGAAGGCGACGGCGGCCAGGTCCAACCCCGGATGGAGCGGGCGCAAAAGCTCCCGGTCACGCCAGAGCCAGAGCCCGCCTGCCCAGCCAAGGATGAGGATAGTCAGATAAGCTGGGAGAGGCGCAGAAAGAAGCGTGGCGGTCGGCAATGGGGGCACCTGGATTCCCCAGAGTCCTCCGACCAGGGGAATACTGAGCAGTGCCAGTAGACTCACCCCCAGCCATCGCGAGCGCTGGATAGGTTCGCTTTTTCCTGGCAGCAACCAGTGGATGAGAGCTACCACGCTGCCCATCATCCCCACCGCTGCGATAGTCAGGAGCCACAGGTTCCCGCGTGCCCACCCCTCGCCGCTCAGGGCGATAACAGTGTTCCACAGCGCGCTGCCGGGCACCCCGATCAGCATCAAGGCGGCCATTAACCCTGGCAGCTGCGTTCCATGTCGGAAATCGAGCCGCCCGCCGTGAACCGCCAGCGCAGCGAGAGCCAGAGAGCCGGACCACGCCGTTAGAATGGCGGCCTCGGGCAGGCCCCATGCGAAGGCCC
>JACCSL010000494.1 GCA_013812995.1 Ardenticatenales bacterium
CCCTCACTCTGGTGATCGTCGCGCACTGAGATAGCCACCTCGGCAGTACCAGGCGGAATATGATGCAGACGCAGCCCGGCCACGGGCGCGCCAGGCTGATGCGGAAGATCCACAAACGCGAGCCAGAGCACCCCCTGTTCTGGCTCCATTGTTGCCAGGCGCTCTGCCTCGCGCCAAACCTGCTCCAGCGTCACGTTTTCCATCGTATCGTTGAAGCGCTGGTAGCGGCTGGCCGGGCTCATATTGTTGAAAAGGTCAACGAGATGAGGGGTGTCTTCAGGGCAGGCAGGGCGGACACGAACAAGCAGGCCACTTTTCGTGGGAAAGGTGTAGATAAAGTCATCGCTCAGCGGGTCCATAGGTCAAGGATAGAGGTTCTGACTATGCTTTGCAAGGGAGCGACTAGACGATAAACCCCACCCGCCGATAGAATGAGCGGTGGTTGGTGGAAATTCGATTCCGCCGCTCCCCTATTTTCCCCTCAGGAGGCTTTATGAATCAGCGTTGGGCCTTGATGATAGCCATTGATAACTACCCGAAGCTGCTCGCCCCCTTCCAGCTCAAGGGCTGCGTGAATGACCAGGAATTGCTCCATCAGCTCATCACTGCGCGCTTTCAGTTTTCGAAAGACAACATCGACTTTCTCCAGAACGAGAAGGCGACCCGCGAGAACATTCTGAAGGGGTTGGACCGCCTGGCTGGCATGAACGAGTTTGAGGGAAACTCGCCCCTTAACCAGGGTGATCTTGTGCTCGTTTCCTACTCCGGCCACGGATCGCGGCTGAAGGAACCCCCTGGCAGAACCGACGAGCGGGATGGCTATGACTCGACCCTCGTGCCCACCGACAGCGACCGCCCCACACCCCACGGCCAGGGTGGGAAGAATCTCGACATCACGGACGATGAACTCTTTCTGCGCTTCCAGCGCATCCGCCAGCATGTGGGCGAGGAAGGACACCTGCTGCTTTACTTCGATTGCTGCAATAGCGGGGCCATCCAGCGGGACATCGAGACGATGCGGGAGGTACCGCAGGACGACCGCTACGAGGATGTCGAGCGTGAGGACGGATTTGGAACGCGCAGCCTGGATGGCCCCAGCGACAAGGGCCGCAGTGGCTGGTTCCCAGGAGACAAAGGGTATACCCTCATCTCTGGCTGTACCAAGGAGGAAAAGGCGCGGGAGTATCGTGACCCGGAGAGCGGAAAGACGCACGGGGTGCTCACCTACTTCTTCGTGAAGGAATTGGAGAGTGCCGCCGGGACGCTCACCTACCGCGATATCTTCCAGCGGGCCATGTCGAATGTGACCGGGCTCTTTTCCTCGCAGCACCCACAGCTAGAGGGCGAGGAGCATCGCCATGTCTTTGGCTTAGACAAAATTGATTACGACCCCTTTGTGCGCGTCGAGGAGCGGCTGGACGAGCGCCGCGTAAAGCTGGCCGCTGGCTTTGGCCAGAGCGCGACCGTGGGCTCTCGCTGGACTATCCTTGGCCCGAACCTGGCCGACAAGACAGTGCTGGCCGAGGTGACGATTCGCCAGGTGGACCTGCTGAGCAGTGAGGCAGAGAGCACGGAGTCTCTGCCGCCCGAGATAGCCAAGCTCTACCGGGCAGAAGAGATCGAGCACGCGTGGGGCGATTTTCGCACCGCCATTGCTGTGGAAGGCGAGGACACGAAGGCGCTGGAGCGGATGCGCGAGAAGCTGCGCGACTCCAAGCTTCTCAATCTGGTCAAAAAAGGCCCTGTTGAGATGATAGCGGTGCGGCTGCCCCCTCGCGACTCTGTGGACCCGACGGTAGACTTTGCCCCGGAACTGGAGGTGGTCACGGAGCCGACCTGGGTGCTGGTGGGACAGGATCGCCGCCTGCTCCCCCTGCCGCCCCACGCGGATAGCGAGGAAAACGCGCTGGCGGACACGCTGTACAACATGGAGACCTGGGCGCGCTTGCTGCGCTTCCGACGGCTGGCCCCTACGACCCAAGATGTACTTGGCAGCACCTTCAAGGTGAAGTTGCTGTGCTTCCGTGAGGACGGGCAGCACGAGGAGTTCTTACGAGATACAGCGACCGGGATGATTACCCTGGAAGAAGGCGATGAGATTGTTATCCAGTTATATCATGACTATCCGAAAGCACTCTTCTACACGGGCTTCAGTGTGGGGGCAACGGGTCGTATCAGCCCGATTTTCTACACCCAATCCGGCGATGCGTTACTACCATCCATTGCCATTGATTTCTATGATTTTGACAACAATCGGGGCTGGCCTGTCTCCCTCCCTGACACCTTACTGGAGGTGCTACCCGGCGCGCTCTGCGCCGTTAAAGTGCTGATTTCCACCCGTCACACAGACTTCACCACCTATGCCCAGGCGGGTGGTCGCCTCGTGGATAGTCATCCTGCCGTCGTGCTCTACGATTCGGTTCAGCGGGGAGCGAGGGACATCGAGGTGAGCACCCCCGTGGCCGCACGGACTCTCGACGAGGCATGGGGCGTGGCCCAGGTGGACTACTACCTCAAGCGGAAGGCAAGTTTGTAGAAGATAAACGTGAGCAGGAGCCATCATTGTAAGCCCGTGGAAGTAATCAGTCCCTTCCTGTTTTATCACGTTTTCACTTCCCCAACTCCTGCATATAGTTAGGCCGTAAACCCCCATTACAACAAGGAGGCAGGCATACATGGCGCAAGACGAGAGCAGCCAAGCCCCGCGCGATGCCCAGAGCTATGAGTTTCGCGCTGAGATTCAGCAGTTGCTGCACATTCTGGTCCACTCGCTTTACACGGAGCAGGAAATTTTCCTGCGCGAACTCATCTCCAACGCCTCGGATGCGCTCAACCGCTTCCAGTTCGAGATGCTGACGCGCCAGGCGGACGAGATCGTAGACCCCGAGGCCGAACTCGCCATTCGCGTCACCACCGACGAGGAAGGGCGCACGCTGACCATCTCCGATAGTGGCATCGGCCTGACGCGCGAGGAGATGATTGAGAACCTGGGCACCATCGCGCGCTCGGGGGCAGCCACCTTCCTGCGCGCGCTCCAGGAGAAACCCGCCGCTGCGAGCGAGATTATTGGACAGTTCGGGGTCGGCTTTTACGCGGTATTTATGGTAGCTGACCGCGTGGAAGTTATTTCCCGCTCCTTCCGCCCCGACGCGGAGCCCGTGCGCTGGATCTCCACCGGGGGCAACGAGTACGAGATTGCGCCCGCCGAGAAGGAAAGCCGTGGCACCGACATCATCGTTCACCTCAAGGAAGAGGCGGCGGAGTTCGCGCGGCCCTGGCGTGCGGAAAATATCATCAAGAAGCACTCGAACTTTGTGGCCTTCCCAGTCTATCTCAATGACAAGCAGGCCAACGAGCGCACCGCCCTCTGGCGTCAGACGCCGCGTACGGTCACGGAGGAGGAGTACCAGGGGTTTTACAAGCAGCTGACGATGGACTTCGAGCCGCCGTTGCTCCACGTTCATCTCTCGGCGGAGGTGCCGAACGACCTGCACGCGATTCTCTTTATTCCACCCAAGCGAGAGCGCGGCATCCTGCGCATGGGGCAGGAGGAGGGGCTGAAGCTCTACTCGCGCAAGGTGCTGATCCAGGAGCGCACGAAGGAGCTGCTCCCGGCCTACTTCCGCTTCGTCGAGGGCGTGGTGGATAGTGAAGATCTGCCGCTGAACATCTCCCGCGAGACGGTGCAGAGCAACCGCATCATGGCACAGCTCAAGCGCGCCCTCACCGACAAGCTCCACAAAGAGCTGGAGCGGCTGGCCGAGGAGAAGCCCGAGAGCTACGAGCAGTTCTGGGAGCAGTTCGGGCCGTTTCTCAAGGAGGGTATCGCGACAGACTTTGGGGCGCGCACCGAGCTGGCCTCGCTGCTGCGCTTCCATAGTTCTGCCCTGGAGGACGAGGGGGTGACCTCGCTAAAGGCAGCCAAGGAGCGGATGGCGGAGGGGCAGGAGGCGATCTACTACGTACTGGGCGAGGATCTGCGCTCCGTACGGCGCAGCCCCCACCTGGACTCCTTCCGCGCCCGCACTATGGAAGTTCTCTTCCTGGTGGACCCCATCGACAGCTTCATGATCAGCAACCTGCGCGAGTTCGACGGCACGCCGATTCGCAATGTGGATGACCCCGAGATGGAGCTTCCCCCGCTTCCCGATGAGGAGGAGCGCCAGGTCGAGGCCGCGCCCGAGGAAACCTTCCACGCACTGCTGGAGCGGGCAAAAGCCGTGCTGGGCGAGCGCGTGACCGATGTGCGGGAGTCCAAGCGGCTGACGGACAGCCCGGTGCGCCTTGCCGTCACGGACGAGAGTTTCAACCCGGAGATGGACCGCGTGCGCCGCATGATGCGAGAGCAGCAGCCCTACGCGGTCCCGAAGCGGGCACTGGAACTCAACCGCAGCCACCCGCTGATTCGCAACCTCGCCACCCTGGCAGAGAGTTCCCAGGCCAGCGGCGAGGTAAGTCCGCTGCTCGACGCGGGCATCGAGCAGCTCTATGAGAGCGCGCTGCTGCTGGAGGGATTGCACCCGAACCCCGCCGAGATGGTGCCACGTATCCAGCAGCTGCTCGAGTGGGCTGCCGCCCCGCGCTCGTAGCCCCTAAAAGAGCCTCGTTATCTCGTCCACCGTGAAGGTTGGGAGGGGCACCTGCTCCTCCCCTGTGACGAGCCACTCCCCGCTGCCCGCCGCCAGGAGTTTCCCGACGACGACAGCGGGGATATTTTCTGCGCTCAGGGCGGCGAGCAGCGCGGGGCTATGTTGCGGAGCAACCACAATGCAAAGCGCGCCGCTGGCGATGGTGCCCAGCGGGTCCAGGTCGAACGCGGCGCAGAGGCGAGCGGCCAGGGGAAGCAGCGGAAGAGACGCGGAATGCACACGCAGCCCCAACCCAGCCGCCTGCGCCATCTCGCGCAGCCCCGTGGCAAGGCCGCCCTCCGTGGGATCGTGCATTCCATGCAGGGGCACCGCCCCCGCCGCGATCCGCGCCGCCCGCACCACGCTGATCCCCGGCTCGTGCAGGAAGCATTGCGCCTCCGCGATTTCCGCCTCGCTCCAGCCGCGCGCGCGTAGCTCCTCGGCCCGCTCGTGGGCGATGATCGCGGTTCCCTCGATGGGAAAACCCTTTGCCACGACCAGGTGATCGCCGGGGCGGGCGTCGGCGGGCGTGACCAGCGCGGCTTTTGGCATCGTCCCCAGCATCGTTCCCGCGACGAGAGGACGCTCCAGCCCGTGGCTGATCTCCGTATGCCCCCCGACCAGCGTCACACTCAGCGACGCGCATGCCTCGTGAATCTGTGCGAAGAGGGAAGCAATGAGGGTGGCGCTGCTCCCCGGCGGCAGCAGCAGCGTGGCGAGGAACCAGTGCGGGGTTCCACCCATGCACGCCACATCGTTTGCGTTGACGTGCACCGCGTACCAGCCGATCTCCGAGGTCGCGAAGGTAATGGGGTCACTCTTGGCAACGAGGTATTGATCGCCCAGGTCCAGCACCGCCGCGTCCAGGCCAAGGCCGGGGCGCACCACGAGGCGCGGGTCCGTGCTCCCATAGCGCGCGAGTAGCCTCGCCAGGAAGTCCGGGGGCAGCTTGCCTGTGCCAAAGGTGGTTTCATTATTCATAGACTGTTTTCCCCAGTGCGTTGTAGAGTGTCGGAACGACCCATATAATGGGCATATTATACAGGCGGAATTACCGCGCATGGAGGAGTTACCCACCATTGAAAAACTATCTATTGATTCTGGTACTGTATCTGATGACAGGCTGTGGTCAGCCAGCCGCACAGGACGCCACTCCTGCCGCTCCTACCGCACCACGCACGCTTCCAGCGACCTGGACGCCTGCGCCCTCCCCCACCACACTGCCGACGAACACCCCGGAGCCCACACCCACTCTCTCACCAGATATAGCGGTGATCGAGGGAGTGTTTGGGGCGTATCGCAGCGCACTCCTGGCTGAAGATGGCGAGGCGGCACGCAATCTGGTCGGTAGGCAGACCATCGCTTGGTACGAAGAGGTATTGGCCTATGCCCTAGTCTTGCCCCGTGAGGAGCTGGAGCGGTTGCCCTTCTTAAAAAGGCTGACTGTGCTCATAATGCGCCACAACATTCCCCAGGAGACGCTACTCACCCATACTGGGGAATCCATTTTCGAACTAGCGGTAAACGAGGGCTGGATTGGCCGAGAGACTGTTGAGCAGGTGCGGCTGGCAAAAGTGACAGTCAACGGGGATGTGGGATTGGCCACATCCAACCAGGCCCCAGATGGTCCTCCCGTCGTTCACTTTATCAGGGAGAATGGCGAATGGAAACTCAATCTGGCCAGCATGATCGTGCTCCAAGAGCAGGCATTCAAACAGCTCCTGGAGAGCGAGGAGATGGACGAGAGTACAACGATTATTGACATGATCCATGTTACCACCGGGCGACCCATTGATGAGCGCATCCTGGATGGTCCCTTGCCTGCCAGCGAGTTTCCTCCCTGAGCATGGAGCCATTCTGGGAGGCACCGTGGGGCGAGCAGCCACGCTTCAACGCCAAGCCCTGGCCCTGCGAGCCCGAGGAGGCGCAACGCTACCTCAATGTCCCGCTGCTCTGGCCGGTGGCGCGCGGTATCCCCGAGGGGATGAGCCTGGGCGCGCTCACCGTGCGCCCAGAGGGGGAAAAAGCGTGGTCCAGCGCGCACCTGACGTTGAGTGGAGGCGGGCGGCGGCTGCGGCTCAAGCAGTTTCACTTTGATTGGTGGCGACCCTCGGAAATCACGGTGGGACTCCAGCGCACGCTGGGTTTCTACCGCGCGGGGGACACAGTCGTGGCCTGGGGGCGCGACCAGCGCGGTCGCTCGGCGGCGGGCATGGCATGGGGGCGCAGTACGGTGCTGCTACGCATTGAGCGGGGCACCTTTGCTGAGATCGAGCTGCGCCAGCTCCTGGCCTCCCTGGAACCAGCGGTGCCAACTGCTTTGCCGGTGCTGGCCGTGCCTGCCTTCCATGAACTCTCCTACCATATCCGCCGGGGCCACGGGCCACGCCAGCTTGATGAGATCGCGGCGGCGGATTGGACGGAGGAGGTACGGACCATTCGTGCCGCCTCGCCCACGCCGCTGCTCCTCCCTGAGCCCATCCCCCCCGGATGGCGCTTTGATGGCGGCGCGCTCTGGCCCGCGCCGCCGCCATTGGAAACACAGTGGTTGCTCCGCGATGAGCAGGGAAGTACTGTGCTCTACGCCCGCGCCCGGCCCACGCAGGATCCCCAGCCCCTAAAGCTCCCGCCCCATTACCAGCCCACTGAGGGCTGGCGGGTGCGGCAGAGCCTGCTGCGCCGCCGTCGCATGACTCTCGCCCACCAGCATCCCGACCTCGGCGGCTGGAGTGCGGCGTGGGCAGAAGGAGGCTACCGATACCAGCTTTTTGTGCGGGCGGGTGCGCTCTCCGGCGAAAAAGCCTTCACGCGTCTGATCGAAGGCTTGAAGGCAGCAAGCAAATGAGCAGGGTCTGGCAACAAGGAGGGATAGAGGCTATAATCACAATCCCGGCACCTCCTTTGATCCATCCCAATGCACACATCCTAGAGAAGTTACCATGACCCAGGCCAACCCTCTCCCCACAGCTCCTCTGATCCTCGTTGTCGATGACGATGAGGCAATTCGCCTGTTGCTGCGTATTCGCCTGGAACGGGAGGGCTACCGGGTAGAGGAAGCCACCGATGGCGAGCAGGCATTGGAGTCCTATGAGCGCCTGCATCCTGATATGGTACTGCTCGATTACATGATGCCGCACATGGATGGCATCGCCACCTGCATCAACCTGCGCAAGCTGCCCGGTGGGGAGAGCATTCCCGTGCTGATGGTCACCGCGCTGGATGACAGCCGTTCCGTGGACCAGGCATTTGAGGCCGGAGCCACCGACTATGTGACCAAGCCCATTACTTGGCCGGTGCTGCGCCAGCGGGTGCGCCGCCTGCTCCATGTGAAGCAGACAGACGAGTCGCTCAAGCTGCGTGACCGCGCCATCGCCGCCGCGAGCAACGGAATCTTCATCACCGATGCGATGCACACCGATCACCCAATCATCTACATTAACCCCGCCTTCGAGCGGCTGACAGGCTATGCCTCGGGCGAGATTCTAGGACAGAGCTATGAGCAACTGTTCGCTGGCTTCGATGCGGACCCCGATGCGCGCCACTCCGTGCAGGAGGCATTGGAGGAGGGGCGGGAGGCCAATGTCGTGCTGCTCTGCTACCGCAAGGATGGCTCCTCCTTCTGGAACGAGTTGACCGTCGCCCCGGTGCGGGACGCCACCGAGCGTGTCTCTAATTTCATCTGGGTGCAGCAGGATATTACAGAGCGCATCCAGCGCGAGGAGGAGCGACAACTTCAGCTCCGCTACGAGATGGCCCTGGTAACGGTTATCAAGGAGCTGAACCGCTCCACCGAGCTGGATGCCGTGTTGAACACTGCGCTGGTACAGGCGCTCCGGGCGCTCGATCTGGAGTATGGGGCGATCTACCTTCAGGAGGGTGAGGAGGGGGAGCTGGGCCTGCGCGCCTATCAGGGGCAGGTACCGGACCGGACGCCGAGTGCGCACCACGCCGGGGGAGAAAGCATCGCGAGTGAGGTGGCACGGAGCGGGCAGCCCATCGTCGTCACGAATATTCCCGAGGAGCGCCCCGGAAGCATTGAGTTGGCCGAGAGTGGGACGCTGCGTGCCCAGGCCAGCCTTCCCCTGCGCGCGGCAGGGCGCGTCGTCGGCGTGATGAACGTGAATACCTCCCACATCCATGAATTCTCGCCGCGTGATATTGGCCTTGTCAGTGCCATTGCGGACCAGGTAGGTACGGCCATCGAGCGTGCGCAGCTCTACGAGACCCTGCGCGAGCAGTCGATCCGGGATCCGCTGACCCGCCTCTTCAATCGCCGCTATATGGAAGAAACCCTGGAGCGCGAGATTCACCAAGCCTCCCGCCGACGACTGCCCCTGAGTATCCTGATGATCGACCTGGATCACTTCAAAAAGTTCAATGACACCTATGGCCACGACGGGGGCGACGCGCTGCTCCGCGCGCTAGGAGAGTTCCTCCAGACCAACACCCGCGCTAGTGACATCGCCTGCCGCTTCGGAGGAGAAGAGTTTCTTCTGATTATGCCAGATACCACCCTGGAGAGCGCCCGCCTGCGCGCCGAGCAGCTTTCGAAGTCCATCAAGACGCTGCATGTGTACCATGAGGAGCAACCTCTGGGACAGGTTACTCTCTCCATCGGGGTCGCCGTTTTTCCCATGCATGGCGAGGATGGCGCAGCCGTGCGGCGCGCGGCAGACAATGCACTCTACCAGGCCAAGGCACAGGGCCGTGACCGCGTGGTGGTCAGCGATGCTACCTCCTCGCTGACTCTGGACACGCTCCCCGAGTCCGAGGGCAGCCACGATGAGTGAGCTTCAAGCGGTTGTGTTCGACTTTTGGGGCGTTCTGGTAGGCGTGGGGGGCTCCTGGACCCCGGAGCCTGCGATGAGCACCCTGATTGAGGAGTTACGGGCGCGCCAGGTGCGTCTTGGCCTGCTCTCGAATGGCGACGGCAGCCCGGCGCGCCTGGTGGAACGCTTTCCCTTTCTGGCCCCCTTCGATGCAATCCTGCTTTCAGGCGAGGTGGGCGTACCGAAACCCTTCCGCCAGGCATTCCTCAACGTAGAGCAAGCCCTGGGGCTCCCCCCGCAGAGCCTGCTCTTTGTCGATGAT
>JACCSL010000507.1 GCA_013812995.1 Ardenticatenales bacterium
GTTGGCAGGCGTGAGCATGAGCTTAGCGAATTGCAGGCGGCTTTTCTCGCCCCCACTCAGCGCGCGGATGGGTTTCTGCGCCTCGTTCTTGCCAAACATGAAGCGCCCCAGGAAGCTGTACGCCTCACCCTCGTACATCGGCTTTAGCTTGCGAATCTCATCCACCACGATGCTATCATAGTTCAGCGTCTGGTGCTCCTGCGAGTAGTAGACCATCGTTGTGCTGGGGCCCACCTTGATCTCGCCCGCTGTCGGTTCTATCTCGCCCAGGATGAGTTTGAAGAGGACGCTCTTGCCCGCCCCATTCGGCCCGACGAGCCCAACGACCTCACGGCTCCAGATGAGCATCTCGGCGTCGGTGAGGACTTCTTTATCCTCCCCATTCTCTCCCTCGAACACCTTCCAGAGACCCTTGAACTCCAGCGCCTTGTCACTGCCGCGCGAGCCGTGGAGAGAGAGCGCCATCGTTCGCGAGCCCTGCGGCCTGTCGACGCGCTCCATGCGGTCCATACGCTTCTGGACGTTGCGCGCCAGTTGGATCATCGCCTCGTTCTGCCCGCCGCTGGACCAGGAGATCAGGCGCAGCCGAGATGCCTCCAGCCGCTTGAGTTCGCGCTGCTGTACATCGTACGCCTTGGCCTGCGAGGCGTCGGCCACGTTCTTCTCGAAGGCAAACTCAGAGTAATTGCCATGCCAGAGCACGGCAATTCCCTTGCTCACCTCGATGATCTGGGTGGCGACCACATCCAGCAGGTAGCGGTCGTGCGAGATAATCACCACCGTGCCAGGGTAATCGTTGATAAGCCGCTCCAGCTCGCGCTTACCCCGGATGTCCAGATGGTTGTCCGGCTCGTCCAGGAGCAGCAGGTCGGGGCGCGCCACGAGGAGCTGCGTCAGCCCCAGCAGCTTCTTCTGCCCACCGGAGAGAACGCCAATCGGCAGGTGGAACTGCTCCTCCTGGAACCCGAAGGCGCGCAGAGTTCCCTCCACGCGGTTGCGGTAGGCCAGACCGCCCGCTGCCTCGAACTCGACCAGGAGCAGTTCCTGGCGATGCAGCACCCGCTCCAACTTTGCCGGGTCGCCGTATACCTCCGGGTCGGCCATCCGCGCCTCCACGCGGTGCAACTCCTCGTTGATCCGCGCGAGTTCCTTGCTGGACTCCATCGCGATATCTAGCAGGCTCTTGGCCGGGTCGAACTCCGGCTCCTGCGAGAGGTAGCCGATGCTCAGGCCAGGATGACGCCAGATGGAGCCGCTGTCCGGCTCCTCGCGCCCGGCGATCATGCGGAAAAGCGTCGATTTGCCCGCGCCATTCGGCCCGACCATCCCGATGCGCTTGCCCTTCTGCACCTCCAGCGAGCAATTCTCCAGGATGTGGTGAAGCCCGCCATAGGTCTTGCTGACACCCGTTACATTTACAATCATCGTCATATCTTCCTCCTTGTATCAAACCCCGACCAGGGGCAACAAAAAAGCCGTGAGCTTGCGCCCACGGCTTTGGTTCAGGCTAGTCGCGTTATGTCACGTCAACTTTACCATAAATTTCTGCCGATAGGCGCACTCGTCCCCAGGACACCGTATCCGGCGACCAACTGGCAAAGCTCGGGTTGAGAGACAAAGATCGGCATGGGTAGGTTCCTTCATGGTTGCGAGCGCCATTGTAGCAGGGAGCTACACTGCTTGTCAATCACAAATTGACGATTTGGCCCAGGTTGTCGCGCTCGGCGACCTGCAAGATGGCCTGGGCGGCGGCGATGTCCTGAATGGCGAGGCCGCAGGACTTGAACAGGGTGATGCGCTGCGGATCCTCGGGGCACGGCACGGCCCCGGCCACGAGGGCACCTAGCTCTGCATAGAGCTCGTCCATTGACCACTGGCGCGCGGCGATGGGTATCAGAAGGTCGCCTGCCTCGGCCAGCGCGGCCTCGCGCTGATCGACCACGACGAGCGCGCGCTGGAGGAGCGCGGCGTCTACCTCGCACATATCGGGACGATAGGCTCCGATGGCATTGACATGGGTGCCTGGCTTGACCCAGGAGCCATCGAAGAGAGGCGTTGTGCTGGGAGTTACAGTAACGATAATGTCTGCGGCCCACACAGCCCCGTCCGGCGACGCGGGAAGATTATACTGCCGCCTGGAGTCTCGCCGCTGGAGCTGAGCGGCCAGCACCCCTGCCGAGCCGTCGCGCGTGACGATGTAAACCTCCTCGATGGGCCGCACCGCGCAGACCGCCTCGATCTGGCTCGCGGCCTGCGCGCCCGCCCCGAAGATGGTCAGCACGCGCGCATCGGGGCGCGCCAGCAGGTCGGTCGCGAGGCCGGTCACCGCGCCTGTGCGCAGTGCCGTCAGGGAGCTACCCTCCAGCAGGGCACGCGGTTCCCCGCTGCTCGCGTCGTAGAGCGTGACCAGCGCATGGATGGTGGGCAGGTTGCGCTCGACGTTCTTGCCGAAGACGGAGAGCACTTTTTGCCCCAGCCCCTCCGTTCCGGCGATGTAGGCGGGCATGAAGAGCATGGTTCCGTCCGGCGTATCGAGGCTGACGCGGGTGGGCATGGTGACCTGCCCGGCGTGAAGCGCTTGGAAAGCCCCACGCATCGCCTCAATGGCATTGACCATCGGCAGGGCGCGGCGTACATCGTCGGCGGAAAGAAGGCGTACTTGCATGGCTTATTCGATTTCCTTTGTCATCACATAGCGGCCCGGAATGGGATAGTAGCCCAACTTCTCCTGCATCCTGAGCATTCCGGTGTTCCGCGAATCGTTGGATACTTGCAACTGCGTCGCTCCATGTTCCTGCGCGTACTCGATCGTGCGCAGCGTGAGCGCCTCGGCAATATGCCGCCGCCGATACTCTTGATCCACGCCGGTAAACGCATTGTGGGCAATGTTACCCTCCAGGCCCACGGCACCCAGGCCCACCCAGCGCTCACCATCGGCTGCGATAATCTGACCGTCGGCGCGAAACCAGGGTGCGGTGCAGATATCTTCGACAAACTCCTCGAAGGAGGGAAAGGTGTCCTCGCCAGGTGCATCCAGGCTGGTGCGCCGGTTCAGATCATAGAGTTTGCGTTGATACTCCAGCGAATTGCCCACATCGGCCAGGGCGAAGAAACGGATTCCCTGCTGTTGCACCGCCTGTTTCACCTGGGCAAAGCGGGGCATATCGAACGAGGCGAGGTCAAGGGCAAAGTGCACCCAATGTTGATCGAGGACAAAGCCGCGCTGCTCTGCAAAGCGATAGGCGTCAGAATCGTTATCCGGGAAAGCGGTAATCAAGGTCGCGCTCTCGTGCTGGCGAACAAAGGCCATCGCCTCCTCATAGAGCGCGGTGCCCGCCCCTCGCCGACGATGGGCAGGATCAACGCTCACCACGAGAAAGGTATAGCTGTCGGGTGCTGGTGCCCTCAATCGCAGCTGGCTGGTGCCAATGATGGTACCTGCCTCGTTCCTGGCAACGACGCGACGCCGCCGAACCGTGGCGGAGGGCTCCGTCTCGGCGCTGTGCATCTCCTCGGCAGACTCGGGGCTCAGCGTCACCAACTGCTGGAGAGCCGCAATGGCAGCGTAGTCGTCAAAAACGTTGGTTTCGCTGAGTTGATAATTCATTCATGGTCCCTCCTGGTTCAAGTTTCGCCTATTCTAATGCAGGCAGCGTTGAAAAACCAGGAGCGATTCTGCGCCAGAAACGAAGCCAGCGCCGTTGCGTGGCGCTGGCTGACTGCGATATACTTTCGAGTCTACGCTTTGGATTGACGAGATTGAAGGAGCCTCTTGCTATGGAAACTCCTGTCTTCGAGACCCCGATTTCGCCGCCCTGGATTACCATCTGGACGAGTCCACGCAAAACGATTCGCCAGCTTGTCGAGCGCGACCCCACCTATCTCGTCTACCGGCTGGCGGCACTCGCGGGGGTGAGCGAGGGGTTGAGCCAGGCCGCACGCCGAAACTGGGTTGAGGGTGGCTCACTGCCCTTCTTTCTCGTTATGATCTTCCTCGCTGCGCCGCTGGCAAGCATCATTAGCCAGGAAATTGGAGCCCTGCTATTGAGTTGGGCAGGACGACAGTTTGGGGGCGTTGGCTCCACAACAGAGGTGCGGACGGTTCTGGCCTGGGCGAGAGTGCCTGAGATTGCCCTGATACCTCTGTTGGGAGTGAAATTTCTGATATACGCTTATCACTTTCTCGCCACGGCCCCGCCACGGTCGGACTTCACCCACCCCTTAGTGATAGTTATCGTATTTCTTATTGTCTTCGCGGAGCTGATTGCTGCCTTCTGCTCCTTCGTCATCTCTATCCAGGGACTCGCGGAGGTGCATGAACTCTCCGTCTGGAAAGCACTGGTGGCCTCCTTTTTACCCGTGCTCATTATTCTTGTGCCCTTTATGTGCCTGCTCTTTCTCATCTCGGACCCGCTCGGCTTTTAGCGGCCAAAGAGCCGTTCCAGGAGGGCCTGGCGCGATTGCTCGCGCGCCAGTACTACCAGTTCCGCGTCCGTTCGCTTTTCCACACATCCCCCATGTTGGGCAGTTGTACAAAAGTAGTGGCAAAAAGAGAGGAAAAGGTTAGAATTGCGGGATGAACCGCACCCTACCTGCCCTCAAGGAAGCGCTGGAAGATTGGCGTGATCTGGCAAGTGACCGTGATGCTGCCGAGAGCCTGCTGGATTTCGACGTCGCCGCGCAGCGGTTGGAGCGGCTGCGTCTTCACCTCGACAAACTCCGAGGCGACCCGCCGCAGTTCGATGCGATGGACCTGGCAGCGGTCCTCGATGATCTCAGCAGCGCGCAGCGGCAGCGCCAGCAAATCCTGGAGGGTAACGAGGTCGAGGTCGTGGTGCCCACGCTGCGCGCGTTCCTCTTTGACGACGAGGAATCACTGGAGGAGAAGTTTGCGGCGTACCCGGCGCGTATCCGCTACGCGGGCCATGCCATTCTGGGCGAACTGTGGGGCTGGGCACACATCGAGCAGTGGCCGATCTACAGCCAGCGCGCCCTGACGGGGCTGCGCCTGCTGGGATGGGAGGTGCCCAAGCAGGACTATCCGCTCTTCGCCCGCGCCTTTGCCGACCTGCGCGCTTTCTACGAAGAAGGGGCGCGTGTGACGCCATCGGCCAAACTCCCCCTCCATCTGGAAATCGATCAGTTTCTCAGTTGGGTAAATGGGACCATGCCCGCCCAACGCCCCACCCCGGAGGCCTCCGCACCCAGCCCCAGCGAGCGCCCGCGCCCCGCGCAGCGCCGCTCCTACGCCCTGCGAGAGTTTGGCGCACCCTATGATGTCTCGTCCGCGCCGCTCAGTGCCTGGCCGGATCAGCCGCTCGCGCCCCCTGGTCCGGCGCGGCTGGCCGAGGCCGAGGCGCGCATTCGGCAGCAACTCGCCCTCCCGCCAGCCGTGATCCGCCGCGCCGCCGCGCACCTGCTGGCCGGGCGACATCTCATTCTGACGGGCGCGCCTGGCACGGGCAAGAGCCATCTTGCCACATTGCTTGCCTCGGAGTTGTTCGGGGTTCATCCGATGCTTGTCACGGCCACCGCCGAGTGGTCTACCTTTGATGTGGTCGGGGGTCTGGTTCCGCTGGCAGGCGCGGAGGGACAGCTTCGCTACGATGTGCGGCCCGGTGTCGTTTACGAGGCGCTGCGCCGCAACTGGCTGCTGGCCGAGGATGGAACGGTGCGCCGCGATCCGGAGGGACAACCGCTGCGGGTAGGCACCACCCACGAGGGGCGGCAGTGGCCCGGCGTGTGGCTCATCATCGACGAGTTGAACCGTGCCGATGTGGACAAGGCGTTTGGCGATCTCTTCACGGCGCTGGAGAGCGGCACGCTACGGGTGCCCCGCGCGGGCGTCGAGGCGAGCATTCTCATCCCGCTGCCCAGGGACTTTCGGATCATCGCCACACTCAACACACGCGACCGCCACTTTCTCTTCACACTCAGCGACGCCCTCAAGCGCCGCTTTGCCTTCGTGGAGGTCGAGACGCCCACGGACACCGACGAGGAGCGCGCGATTTTGCTGCACCGCACGCTCGCCGCCCTGCACGAGCAGGGTCTCGCGGCAGAGGAGCCCGCCCTGCAAAGCGCCCTCGCGCAACTCTACCCGATGGCCCAACTCCTGCGCGCCTTTCACCCGCTCGGCACCGCGCCGCTCCTGGCAGCCCTGCGCTATGTCGGCGCGGCACAGCAGCTCGGTGCGGTGAAGGACGAGGTGCTGCTTCAGGAGGCGATCATCGCGGAGATTCTTCCCCAATTGGAAGGGATGCGCGACCTGCCCCTGCGCCTCCTGGCAACGCTGACACGCGGCGAGCGCGACGCGGCCCTGGCCCTGCTCGCCGATGCCCTCACCCACGCGTACGGCGACCCGCTCCCGCTGCGCACACTGCACGCCCTTGCTGGATTCCTTGCCCCTGCCCTGGCAGAGCGCGTGGCGACGCTCCAGCGCTCCGCCCCTAGCGACCCGGCGCTGCTCAACGAGGCCCTGACCCTGCTGGACGCGCTGCGTGCCCGCGCCGATGCGTTGCCTGCGCCCCGGTGGCCCCAGGTCGCCGCGCAGCTCGACGCGTGGCTCGCGGAGCGATGAGCCGCGCCGATGCGCCGCTACGCGCGGGGGATGAGCGGCTCCCCGCCGTGCGAGCGCGCCTCTTCCTGCTGGTTCGTTCGCTCTGGAAGGCGGGCATGGTGCAGGTGCCGCTCACCCTGGAGCCGAGTGATGTACCCTCGTTCCACCTGCTGCATCCGCTCTGGCAGCGCCTGCGCGTGGAACTGTTGGGCGAACAACTGCTGCGCGACATTCTGCCCGCCATTGAGCGCCATCTGGCAAGCGAGGGCGACCTGCGCCGCGAGGAAAGTACCCTCACACCCAACGCGCCCGTAGATTGGCCCGCGACGTGGCGGCGCGGTCTGGGTCGTCCCGCCGACGCGCCTCTTGTCACAAGACGCTGGGAGCGAAACCTCCACCTGCCGGAGAATTACCTGGCACACCGCGCGCTCCGGGCACTGGCGCAGGACAGCGACGTAGCCCTGCACAGCGCCACCTCCCCGGAAGAGGCCGCGCCCCTGCGCCGCCTACGCGAGCAGGCCAGCCGACGGCTACAGCGCCCACCCTGGCACAGCTTCCGCGCGGACGATGGCGAGGTTCTGCTGCGCGAGGCCAGCGAGCGTATCCGTCGCGCTCTGCCACAGCGGCCCGCCTACGGGCCGCTCCTCGCCTGGTGGCAGCAGTGGCAGAACTGGCAGCAGCCCTCGCCCGGCAATCAGCCCCTCTTGGACCCCGCACTTGAGCCGGACTGGCTCTTTGAACTGCTGTTCCTCTTTGAGCTGGTCGCTGCACTGGCACAGCATTTCCCTATCCGACAGGGGCGTGCGCTGGGCGGACGGAGCCGCGCGCCCGTGTTCATCGCGCAGAGCGCCAGCGGACCCCTGATGCTCCATTATCAGAGCGGGAGCATGTTCAGCGGCCAGCGCTCTCTGGCGGAGATTGGCGCGATTCCCGACATCGTCCTGCAACTCCCCGGCGCTGAGCCACAGTATGTCATTCTGGATGCGAAGAACTATGGCTCCAGCGGCCACACACAGGCGATATACAAGATGATGGGCTACCTCTACCAGTTCGGCTACGATCCGGCCGGGGAGCATCGCTTTGAGCAGACGCTGGCCGCCATCCTCGCCTTCCCCACCGCCGAGCGCGAGGGCGAAGGGCTACGCCACTGGCAGCGGGAGATGCCCGGCGGTCAGTCCGTGATGAGCTTTGTCCTCCCCCCGCTCCCCGACGAACGCTTCACCGGGCTGAACGAGGTGGTGGCATGGCTGCTGGCGCGGGTGTAGGCGAGGAAAGTTTGACGAGGGTGATTCGTTCGGCCTAAGCTCTCATAACAACAGGAGGATATTTATGACAACCTACAAACGGCACATAACCATTCAAGATCCGAACCGACTCATTCTATCAGACCTCCCCTTTCAACCCGGACAGCGCGTCCAGGTAATTTTGACCACAGAAGAAGGTGAGTTGTCTTCTGTGGATCGACTTCGCACCTTGTTTAAACGCACGCAAGCCTTACCAAGTGCGAGAGCAATTAGCGAGGAGGAAATCGCAGCCGAAATAACTGCCTACCGTGCCGAGCAATCATGAGAGTATTGGTTGACACCAATATTCTGGTTTCTGCTATCCTCCGTGATCGTGATCCTGAAGCCATCCTTCTCTACATTGCCGCCCAATCTGATATTGAGTGGGTTGTGTCGGCAGAGATCCTCGCAGAGTACAAGGAGGTGTTGAGTCGCAAAAAATTCGCCCTGCCTGATGATTTGCGAGAGCAGTGGTTTGACATGTTTGACCAGATGACGACCTGACTGACTGACAAAACGTGAAGAGGCGCATTTTCCCTCCGACGCAGAGCGCCTGTACTCTCTGAACCTGATCAAAGGAAAAGGAGAGTGGAGATGGAAAATAC
>JACCSL010000511.1 GCA_013812995.1 Ardenticatenales bacterium
CGCGCAGGGCGGCGGCCCGCTCGAACTCCAGGTTCTCGGAGGCGGACTGCATCTCGGTGCGAATCTGCACCAACGTCTCGCCGGTATCCTTCCCATCCAGAAAGTTCATCAGCCCCTGGATGGTACCCCGGTACTCGGCCTGACTCTGGGCACCGATGCAGGGGCCACCGCAGAGCCGAATGTGGTAGTACAGGCAGGCGCGCTCGTCCTCGCCGGTGATGGTGCGATTGCAGGTCAGAAAGGGAAAGCGCTTGCGCACGACATCCAGCGTCTCGCGCACGGCCCAGGCACTGGAGAAGGGGCCGAAGTAGCGGCCCCCGTCGCGTCGCATCTGCCGTGTGAAGAAGACCTTGGGGAAGGGCTCGTTCCAGGTCACCTTGATGTAGGGGTACTTCTTGTCGTCTTTGAGGCGGATGTTGTAGCGCGGCTTGTGCTGCTTGATGAGTTCATTCTCCAGCAGCAGCGCCTCCAGCTCGGAGTTGGTGGTGATCCACTCCAACCGCGCGACTAGGGAGACGAGGCGGCGCGTCTTGGGGGAGTGTTGCGTGGAGGTGTGCCAGTAGCTACGCACGCGGTTGCGCAGGACCTTCGCCTTCCCGATGTAGATGATCTTGCCATCCGCATCATGCATCAGGTAGACCCCCGGCACGGTGGGTAACTGCTCCAGCCGCTCGCGGATATGCTCGGGCGTGCTCTGTGCCGCCATCTCTCCCCCTTTTGTTACAAATGTTCTACAGGCAATTTTAGCACGCCCAGGGGAAACAAAAAAGGGGTGAGCGTGCGGCTCACCCCTTCGGAAAACGTGTTTTTAAAGGACCATATTCGCGGGCAGCGGGTGGTTGCGGCGGCTCCACCACCAGCGGACAATGATAACAAAGACGATGGTTCCCACAATGGCCATCAATACAGGGATGAAGATTGCGATGAGCGCCGCCGCCAGCGAGGTGACGTCCTCCACAACGGACACAATCGGGTTCCCGATGCCAGCGGTAGTAGCGGTCACCATCGGGCGCGCGGCCGTCTTCGTTGCGTGGATGCTGCCCGCCGCAAGAAGACCCAGCACCACGGCGAGCGTGGGGTCCATGAACCCGATGCTTCCGGCATTGGCGGCAAAGAGAATGGCCCCCGCTGCCGGGCGAATCACCGTGTGGATGACATCGTTCACGGAGTCCACAGCGGGTATCTTGTCCACCAGCATCTCGACGATCAGTAAGAGCCCCAGGGTCAGCAGGACCCAGGGATTCTCAAGCGTGGCAAAAGAGCCCTGAAGCGTGATGATATCGGTGTAGCGCGCCACGATCCCGGTAACCAGCAGGGGAATATACGCGTTCAGCCCCGCAGAGGAGGCTAGACCAAAGGCGGTGAAAAGGTTCAGCACACTATCCATCGTCAGGCCCTTTCAGGATCAAGAGCGGCTATTGATAAGGTAGATAAAGCATAATCAGTACCCACAAACGTCAAAACGTAAAACGTAAAACGTAAAACGACCCTGGTCTGCTTGTATTTATTACGTTTTACGTTTCTGCTTCTGACGGAATTTGTGGTATGGAAGAGGGGAAGCGTGCTAGCGGAGCCCTCTCCCCGGCCTGCGGCCGCCCCTCTCCCGAAATCGGGAGAGGGGACACGGAGCGAAGCGACGTGGGGGTGAGGGCCATCCCGCAGAGCCATGACTCAACCACAAATTCCAGCAGAACCAGTTACATTTTACGTTTTACTTTGTTATTACAACACCGTACTGAGCGGATCGGGTGCTGCCGGGGTTTCCCGATTCAGGTGGCGCAGGTATTGGCCCAGCGCGTGGCCGGTAACGAACTGCGACCAGGCATAGCCGATGACAGGGAGAAAGTTGCCCACAAAACTGGCAATAAAGAGCACCCCGACTGCATAAAGGTAGATGGTGTTGTGACGGCGAATATCTGCCCATAGTTGGGAGAAGCGGAAAAATGCACCGAAATCCTTCGTAGCCGCATACTCGACCATCCCCGCAAGGTAGAAGACAAAGAGGGGAAGCTGGATGAGGAAGACCAGGCATGAGATACATAAGATCAGCAGGGCGACTCCCCCCTCCATATCCCCGGACTCCTCGGCCAGTGCGGTTAGTGGAACAACAGCACAGCAAGCGAGCAGGATGGTGGGAGAGGCATAGGCGATACCCGCTCCGAATGCCTTGAGACCGTCGGAGAGATAGAGATTCCAGTTGTCCCAGGTCGGCAGGGCGGGACGCTCGTTGCGCCCGACACGGCGAATAATCTCGATGGTATAGCCCTGAAGGATAATCAAGGGGACGATGAGGAAGCCCAGAAAGGTCATGAGTGTTGCGATGGCGAGTTTCATCACCCACTCTTCTTCCTCGAACATGAAGGTGAGGGCACGCCCGACGTCAAAAGATGGATTGTTCACCGATAAGACTCCTTATATCCGGCCAGGTTGGGTTAAACGTGAATACGTGAGGCACAGGAGGTCAGTTGCGCCGACCCTCAGAGGGCTGCAAGAGGCTCTCGCCCGTCATCTCCGGCGGTTTGGGAATGCCCATCAGCGCCAGGATCGTTGGCGCAACATCGCCCAGCTTGCCTCCGTGGTGCAAGCTGCCCTGGAAAGTGTCATCCACCAGGATACAGGGCACCGGGTTCGTGGTATGGGCCGTGTGAGGTCCACCGTTCTCGTCGATCATGACCTCGCAGTTGCCGTGATCGGCCAGGATGATGGCGCGGCCTCCCTTGGCGCGCAGGGCGTCCAGGACTCGCCCAAGGCCATCGTCCGTGGCCTCACACGCGGCGACGGCAGCGGGGATGATGCCTGTGTGCCCCACCATGTCGGGGTTGGCAAAGTTGATCAGGATAAAATCGTCGTCATGGCTCTGGAGACGATCCACGGTAAGCTGCGCCAGTTCCGGCGCGTTCATCTCCGGTTGCAGGTCATAGGTCGCCACCTTGGGCGAAGGAACCATCGCGCGATCCTCGCCGCTGTAGGGCTGCTCCCGCGTGGCGTTGAAGAAATAGGTAACGTGCGGGTACTTCTCTGTCTCGGCGGTATGGTACTGGCGCTTGCCCGCCGCCTCAAGGATCTCGGCCAGGCAGTTGGTCAGTTTGGGCACCTGAAAGGCATAGGGAGCGCCGATGTCCTCGGCGTAGCGCATCAGGGACGAGTAGTGGAGCGCCTGCGCGACGCGGCAGCGCTCGAATTCCTTGAAGTCGGGCGTGAGCAGCGCGTAGGTAAGCTGCCGCGCGCGGTCCGCGCGGAAGTTGAAGAAGAAGACCGAATCTCCATCCTGAATCGGCCCAAGGGGCTCGCCTGCCTCGTTGACAATCAC
>JACCSL010000534.1 GCA_013812995.1 Ardenticatenales bacterium
TCCCTGACCCATTAGCTCCTTGTAGCTCCCTGACTCGACGACTCGCCCCTCTTGCAAGACATAGATGCGATCAGCATTCATGATGGTGCTGAGGCGGTGAGCAATAACAACACGCGTGGCCTGGAGATTGTCCAGGCTCTGGCTGACAATCGTCTGGGTGACATTATCCAGCGCGCTAGTGGCCTCATCGAAGAAGAGAATTCGTGGGCGATTGACGATTGCTCTCGCAATCAGCAGCCGTTGGCGTTGACCCCCTGAGATCGTACTTCCTCCCTCACTGACTAACGTGTGCATCCCCATCGGCATCTGTCGTATATCGTTTTCTAACCCTACAAGCCTGGAGGCTTCCCACGCATCATCAATCGTCAAATTCGAGGTACCAACAATATTAGATAGGATGGTTCCACTCATAACCCGGCTATTTTGCAGCACCACGCCGATTTGCCGGCGTATAGACTGGATATCTAAGCCTGCTACAGCTTGCTGATCGTAGGCAATGACCCCGGAAGTCGGTTTTTCAAAACCGATGAGCAGGCGTAGCAGGGTCGATTTGCCAGACCCAGAGGACCCTACGAGTGCCACGAACTCACCGGGGTTGATCTCCATCGAGACATCATTAACAATCAGGGGACTATCCGGCTGGTAGCGAAAGAAGACATGGTTCAGTTCGATCTTACCCTGCAAGGGACCAGGGTCCATCTTGCTATCGTCGGCTTCCGGTAGGGCTTGAAGGATGGGTTGCAGTCGCTCATAGCTGGGGACCACACTCAGGGTTGTCGTCAGGGCGGCACTCAGTTGGAGCCCGGCCAGAAGAAGCTGACCGAACGCTGCATGGAACGCCAGAAATGAGCCTGTCGAGAGCGCGACATCGCTGGACAGCGCAAAAACGGCAAAGAGAACAAGGGTTGCAATGGTGGGGAAAGCTGCATTAAAGACCGAGAGGCGGGAACTGAGCATTCGAGCCTGATACGCCTGTCGGCGCTGCTCGCTGAAAGCGTCTGCCCAAAAAGCAAAGGTGCGGCTCTCCGCGCCCGCTACCCGGAACTTGGCAATGCCCTGAATGGCCTGAAGAACCAACCCGGACAACTGCCCTTCCAGTCGTGCCAGATGGCGCTGCCGCTGGACCTGGAAATACCCGATCAGGATGCTAACCAACGTCCCCGCCGCCACCAGGAGCAGGGCCACCCTAGCCAGCGCAGGACTGTAGTAGAAGAGCAAAGCCAGGCTAAAGAGCAACAAGTTGCCAGCCAAGAGAGAGGTCATCGCCGTCCCGGCGATGGTCTTGCGAATCGTGTTGATTCCCATTGCCCGCAGACCTAGATCGCCAGCGGAGTAGTTGCGAAAGAAAGGCGTCGGAAGGCTGAGCAGGCGGTCCCAGATTGCTGCCTGGAGCGAGGTGTCCATTTTTCCCTCCAGTCGCAGTAGAGCAATGCTATGCGCCACCTGGAACATCGCGGCGGCTCCCGCCCCTGCCAACAGAGCCAGGCTGATTTGCAGAAGTTGAGGCCAGGCTGCGCCAGGGAGAATCCTGTCGAAGATAATCCCGATTGCCACCGGCGTGATGAGCCCCAACAATCCTACTGCCGTTGCCAGCAACAGCACCATACTAAAGTCCAGTAAACGTCCTTGAAGACCGAATTTCAATAGATCGAGGGCCGAGAGCGGGCGGTGTGGCAGGGGCCGATAAAACATGTGGGCGAAGAGGGAGAGGGTGAGTGCAACCGCTTCTGTGACCGGCACGACTTCCTGAGTAACCGGATTATGGAGTTGATAGCGGGTCGCGGAAATCGGCAAGAGCGCAACAGGGTGATGATTTTCCTCGATATAGGCGAGCAAGGGACCATGATCCTGCTTCCACCATCCCTCGGCGAGGGCCACGCGGCGCATCCGAACATAGGAGGCACGGGTGATGGCCATGAGCGGGTCGCGCAGGGTGCGGGCTTGCCCCCAGTTGTTGGGTGTCCGAATGGCGATCCCTAACGTTTTACCGACTAGGCGGGACGCTGCCAGCAGCGCGTCTTCTTCACGCTCGCCCAGAGGACGCGGGCGCAATCGACTTTCCAATATAGCCGCGAGCTGCGAAACAGCGTTTTCCAGATACCACTGCTGATGATTGACCTTCTGCCGTAGCCATTCTTGCTCGACCTGCTTCTCCCTAGCACTTTTGACCAGCAACGTTTCCAGAAGCAGATGGTGGAACTTATCCAGCGTTGACCAAGGATGCGCCCCCTCTAACCATGTCTGCGTTGGAATCGCCACTAGCTGGGTGACCCCCTGTGTCTGGAGCCAGCCATGATTGGACAAAGGCAGGTAGCCATCGGGCTGGAGCACCCCAACCGCTTCTTCACCCAGAAAGAGCGTGCTTCCTGTCTCCTGCCTGATCCACACGACCCCGCGCTTGGGCCGCACGATTTGTCCGGCGGGCAACCGTATTTGATGGCCGGCCTCCAACAGCGCACAATCGTTGTCGATGCGCGTCTGGCTGACCCCGCGTACCAAGCCACCAATCCAGTTGTCCAGAAGGGTCGCGAGTGGGGGGTGGTAGAGCGGATCGGCTGCGAGCTCGATCAACCGCTCACGCTTCAATCGCAACAAGCGGGTGTTGTTGACTCCCACCGCCAGCAAGCCCATCACGGTACCTTCTTCTTGAATCTCCATCCCGAAGAAGGCATCTCCTCCCTCTGCCGTGTAGAGGTGCCGTCGGTGGCCTACAGGCTCACCGTCCTGCACCTGGACCGCGAAGATGTGAACCCTGCCGGAATATACCACCCACACGGAGGACGCACCGGAGAGAAGGAACGGCTGGTTACTTCCTGCCTCGAAAAACGTGGCTTCCCGGTAGCGCAACTGGAGGAGGAACAACTCTTCCACGCGCTCTTTTTCGGTGGAATCTATCGGCTCTTGCTCGATCATGAGAATATCGACTCCCACAAGGATTCGAGGCGCGACTCTGATTCACTGGCTTCAGCGCGAATCAAACGCCGGTACGGTCCGTCAACATGGTACAGCGTGTCATGGGCCCCGCGCTGTACGACTTTGCCCCGTTCGAGGACGATAATCTCATCACAATCCCGAATGGTACTCAACCGATGGGCAACAATGAGGCAGGTGCAACCTCGCCGGCGTAGGTTATCATCAATAATCTTTTCGGTGATCGCATCCAGGGCGCTCGTGGCCTCGTCGAGCACGAGAATGGTGGGATTGCTTACCAGCGCGCGGGCAATCTCCAATCGTTGGCGCTGACCCCCGCTGAAATTCCTTCCCCCCTCTTCCACTCGAAAATCGAAGCCGCCCGGCCTTGCCGTGATTTCCTCGTAGATGTAGGCATCTCTGGCAGCCTGCACCAGATGGCTTTCTGGAATGCTGCTGTCCCACAAGGTTAGATTCTCTCGGATGGTCCCCTCAAATAAAAAAATCTCCTGATCGACAGAGGCGAGCGAGTTGTGCAAAATGGCTGCCGGAACCTCTTCTCGCACTTTTCCATCCAAGAGAATGCGGCCCGCCAGAGGTCGGTAAAGCCCCGCTACCAACTTGGCCACCGTCGATTTGCCACTGCCGGATCCGCCCACCAGGGCCACACGCGTCCCCGGTTTCAGGGAAAGGTCGAAGTCCATAATCAACGGCGCTTCAAGACGACTGTAGCCAAACGAAATCCCCTGGAGATCAAGCTGCCCTGACAACTTGGTGCTGGAGAGAATTTCGTCGCTCCCCAACCCGGCTCCCGCTGCCTGGACATCAACCGGATAGCGAAGCACATCATCCAGACGACTCATATCGGACTGCACATCCTGTACGCGGCTGCCTAGCTGGACCAGCTGGTTGACAGGAGCCATGAAGCTGAACATTAGGGCCTGGAAGGCAACCAACATTCCAATGGTGAAATCTCCTTCCATCACTCGCCAGCCCCCGATCAACAGGATGGCGATGGTGTTCAAGGCGAGGAGGAAGGGGGGAATCGCAGAGAGGGTTTGGGTCGTCACCCCAAGACTCTGCTCGGCATTGCTTACCTTTGCCTGTTGGCCCGCCCAGCGTGCAAAGAAATCCGACTCGCCTCCGGTTGCTTTGAGCGTTTCGATGGTTTGTAGGCCGGTATAGGCCGTGCCCATTAACTTCCCGCGCTCTTGCTGGAGACGATGGTTGCCATCCACCCGTTTGCGGGAGACATACCGCAGAGCAACCATGTTGAGGAGCGCGATTGCCACGCCGATCAACGTCAGCAGTTGGTCATACTGGAACAAGAGCAGGGCAAAGAAACTAATCAGAATAATATTGAGAAAGGTCGTCGCCAGTTCACCGGACAACAAGGTTGCCACACGGTCATTCAGCGCGATACGGGCACTGATCTCGCCGGGAGCTCGTTGCGTGAAAAACTCGACGGGGAGGCGCAACACATGCCAGAAAAAGCGGCTGGCGCTGCCTAAGGCCAGCTTCGTCTCAAGGCGAGTGAGATAGTACTGTTGAAGCCCGGTCAGCACTGCCAGTAGTAATGCGGTACCTCCCATCGCGACCAGCAGGGGGACAATCCAGCCGTGGAAGCCACCAACCAGGATCTGGTCTACAAAGACGCGGGTAAAGGCAGGGATAACCAGGCCAGGGATGACCATGAGCAGGCTGAGGCACACGATGAGGAGTAGGGTTGCTTCAGCGCCGCGAATCCTCGCCCGCAATGCTTTCAGCGTGCTGGGTTTTTGGCCACCCTTCGTAAAGTCGGGGCCAGGCTCAAACGCCATGACCACGCCTGTAAATGACGCATCAAACTCTTCCTCTGAGACAACACGAGGGCCAGTGCCCGGATCGTTGAGATAGACTTTGCCTCGGCCAAAACCTTCGACAACCAGGAAGTGATGAAAATTCCAGAAGACGATCATGGGCAAGGGTGTCGTCGAAAGCGCAGAAATTTGTTTGCGATACCCATGCGCATCCAGGCCGTAGCGGCGCGCCGCCTTCAGGATGTTGCTCGCCTTGCTTCCATCGCGCGATACCCCACACTCCATGCGGAGCTCTTCCAGCGGAACGTAGCGCCCATAGTACGACAGGATGATTGCCAGGGCCGCCGCCCCACATTCCACGGCTTCCATTTGCAGGATCGTCGGGGTACGGACCCGTCGGTAGCGCTTGAAGAAGCTGAAGAAACGCATAATCTGCTGTCCAGCTACCTGTATCATTCATCTATCCTCAAGGAAGAACCAGATCCACCGGGCGTTGTTCACCGATGATCACCGTGGCCGAGCCCAGCGTGCCGCTCTGGAGGGAATCCGCCGGCCCCTGGGAGGAAGACCACAGATATCCCGATGGGGTATTTGGATCAGGGACGAGTTCGATCAGCACCTCGACGGGCGTCTCTCCTGCCCCCAGCGCACGAATCAACTCATCACTGCCGAGCGTGCGATACATTCCCTGGTAGGTCGCGGGAAAGTCTCCGACTGCGCCAACCTTTCCGAGCAAGAATCCAAACTCTTCGCGCCGCACCGTCGCGGGCGCGACCTGGACCGTCATCCCCGGCTCTATCTTTTTTCCATCCGCGGCAGGAACGTACATGAGCGCCTGTAGCTGAACCTTCTCGCCTACCAGTTCCAGGCTCATCAGCGACGCCCCGATGTCCACCAACGAGCCTTCGCTCGTGCGCAGTTCGAGAATGCGTCCATCATACGGACTGACAAGCTCCTGCCGCTCCGACTCTCCTGGTGCAACCAGATAGGCAACCACCTGGTCTTTATGGACGATATCGCCCGCTTGAACCAGAAGCTGGGAGACCTGGCCTGGATACAAACTAACGATATTTTTCACGCCGCCTGTCTTCAGCAGGATGGTAGGACCTGCAATCTGAATAGGAATCCGTCCTAGAAAGCCCCAGGCAATGACCGCCGCAAGAAGTGCTACCAGGGCCAGGAAGGCGAGCCACCCGCGCGGGGTTGCCATCTGGGTCAACTCGTCGAACTGCTCCGGAGAGGCAAGGCGTTCAAGGGCTGCTTTGCGAAAGATCTGTTTGCTCATTTATGGCCTTTGATGAAGGGGATCCGTGAGAGATACGGTTAAAGACAGACCCGGAGGGACCCACCCTGATAGAGCAGGGGTAGAGCCTCGTGGGCCATCAGGTGCAGGGTCGGTAGGCGCTGTAGCAGTGTGGCGAGCACCATCTGCAACTCCAGTCGAGCCAGGGGGGCACCGAGACAATAGTGAATGCCGTGGCCAAAACTGAGATGGCGGTTGGAAAGGCGCTCAGGGTCGAACTCGTGGGGGCAAGCGAAGTGAGCCGGGTCGCGGTTGGTCGCTCCTAGCATCAGAGTCAGGCGTGCGCCACTCGGGATGGACTGCCCCCCTATCTCAAGGGGCGAGCGGGCCACACGTACCACATGCTGCACCGAGGTATGATATCGAAGGAATTCCTCCACCGTGGGTTCTAACAGCGCGGGCGTTGTCTGCAACTGCTTCCAGCGGCTAGGCTGACGCAGTAAAGCATAGAACCCACTGCCCAGAAGCCGACTCGTGGTTTCATGGCCTACCAGCAGCAAGAAGGCGCAGTTGGAAACCAGACTTTCTTCACTGAGCGACGGTTGGTCAGCCAGGTAACTGATCAAATCGGGTTGCGGCTGCACCCGCCGCTCTGCGATCAGAGCCTGGAGGTCGACTTCCATTTCCTGAATCGTTTGCTGCATTGCCTGAATAGCCCCCGCGCCTCCCGCGCCTCCAAAATTGGCAAGGCTTCGGGACCAGCCGAGAAGGCGCTCCTCTTGCTCTCGCGGGATCCCCAACATTTCCCCAATGATCAGGGCCGGGAGCGGCCACGCCAAGGCTTGCATCAAATCAAATGACGATTCTTCTACGGCATCATCCAGCAGCCGATCGATCAGTGCCTGGATCTGCGGACGAAGCTGGCTCACAAAGCGAGGCGTGAACGCATAGGCCAGGAAACCGCGCAGTACCTCATGTTGGGGTGGATCCAGCGCCACGACCCAGTGAGTCATGAAACGGAAGATGGTGGCAAGCAGCGGGCGCAGCGAGGGAGAAACCTTGGACAGGTTCATCTCATCAAAGCGGGCCGCGGATACCCGAGGGTCCCTGAGGACCGTTGTAACATCATCGTACCTCGTCAGTACCCAGGAGTGCAAGGTCTCACTCCAATATACAGGGTGCTCCTGACGCAAATGCTCGAAATGTAGGTAGGGATTCGGGTGTCCGGCGGGCGGCAGAAGATTGTTTTTTGCAGACATGGTAAACCAGCGGGGTAGCAAGCACGAACACTTACTTGATCCATCCTATCGAAGTCGAGTAGAGGAGGAAAGGATCTTTAGGTAGTTGACGGTGCAACCTCTTGATAGTGCATCCCCTGCCCGACTTCTGCGAAGCTGAGGGTGGAGAACAGGCCAAATTTGGAATCGTTTCGTTGACGTGGGAAAAGCTTTGTTTGTTCCTGCATCTCACTGTCCCGAATAGCGGCGAAAAGAGACTCAATTGCCGCAGCAAAGTTGTCTGGGGCTAGAACGGGATGAGGAAAAGAGAGGGCATTCTGCCAGAAGTGCTGGAACTCTTCCCTAACGTCCTGGTTCGTTTCTTCTGTCCAAGCCTTCTCGAAATTGCTCTGGGCAAAATGCCAGAAGGGGGAATTCCATTGGGCTCCTTGGGCATAGTGCCAGCCGATGAAGAAGGCGAGGCGTCGACCGTAGTTATACAGGTAACGGTTTACGGTTGCAATATTGTGCTCGCTAAGGGCGGGTTTTTGCCCACTGGAGGCCATCAGGGAGAGGGGCCAGCGGGATGCCACCCGGAGTTGGGTGAGTGTAAAACTAATACTCGTAGCCTCTAAGGGCTCAAAAAACGAAGCTCGATTGCCAATCTTAAAGACAGTCCCATCAAAGAAGCTACGACTGATAAAGTTAGGGAACGTCAACTGGCGCGGTTCACCCTTGATAGGAACACCCTCCGTCTGCAAAAAGGCGGCGAGGTCTTCTTCGATATCGGCGGGCGTATTGATGGTATTGTTATAAATATAACCGTAGGCAGTACGGTGGAGCAGCGGAATGATGAAGACCCAGCCATGGGGGCGCGCAACAGAACGGGTTGCCCGTTGATAGGCGGTCGGCGGCCCCTGCCGTATCAAGGCCGCATTAGTAGGAATCGCCGATTGAAGGAGATGCTCTTCTTCAACAAGTGGCGGAAATCCGCGAGCGTCAAAGACAAAGTCCACCTGTAACGAACTGTCATCCGCAAAAACGATGGTGGCGCTTACCCCGTCACTTACTATCTCGTCCACGCGTTTTGATATCTGTTGGGCGACCACATACTCTTGCAGAAGCTTCACTAATTCATCAGCCGCAAAGTGATAGGCGTACTCCTGCCCAACAGGATAGAAGTTGTGCATAAATAGCGGATGGGAGGGTCCCCAGTTTTCAAAGCGAATGGCATACTTGCGTGTCATATGACAGCGCTGCTGCAAGAGCTCGCTATCCACCCCGGTCATTTCATGCAACCAGTGCTGGACATCAGGCGTGGTGCCTTCCCCTACACCGATGGTGGGAATGGATGGATCATAAATGTGATATAGATCAAATGAAGGAAAGGTTTTTGTGAGATGCAACGCGGCCATAAAACCAGCCGTTCCGCCACCGAGTACAGCAACTTTCATCTTTTTCTCCCTGACGCTGAAGATCACCCACTAATCCGAATCGCGCCCGATAGGCTTATTTATCCTATCGGGCGCGATTCAAGCGAATATAGAGATCTTTACGGACTAGACTTCTTTTTGTGTGCTACAGCCAAGAACGCTGCACCAGCCACCGGCGACGGCATCAAGGGCCTCGTCAGTGAGCAGTTCGCTCTCAAGGGCATCGGTGGGGTTCTGGGGGAGGACGAAGTAGCGGGTATTGCCACCCTCTTCGAGGACCTTGATCTCCAGGTGATCCGGCACCTGCTCGCCGTACTCGCGCAGGACCTCACGGGGGTTGCTAACGAGGCGCGTTTTGAAGGCTTCGTCCTTCCAGGCACGGGTGATCAACTGCATCTCGACGCTGGGATTCTGTGTCGCTTCCATGATAAATCCTCTATACGTAATTAAGGGGTTGATAAAAAGATAGGAGAGATCAGTTCTGCGTCTCCCCCAGAATGATCGATTATTGCTGGTCTACCTGCTGAAAACTACAGTAAATCACGCTGCACCAGCCACCGGCGACGGCATCAAGGGCCTCATCAGTGAGCAGTTCGCTCTCAAGGGCAGCGGTGGGGTCCTGGGGGAGGACGAAGTAGCGGGTATTGCCACCCTCTTCGAGGACCTTGATCTCTAGGTGATCAGGCACCTGCTCGCCGTACTCACGCAGAACCTCACGAGGGTTGGTCAGCAGCCGTGTCTTGAAGGCTTCATCCTTCCATGCACGCGCGATGATAGTTTGTTCAAAACTACTTTGCTGGGACTGAACCTGATTCATATAGGTACTCCTCATAATAGTGAGTGGATAAAAATGCGGGCATGAAGGTTGGCATCAAGTTCCATAAGCACACTGAAACCCCTGGACATCAGGGATAAGTTTAGTTAGGAAAGGGAGTATGAGTGTTCAACCTCGGGGTAATGATGAAGGGTGTGGTAGGGAGGTAGGGTTAAGAAGGGTTAGGATAAGGAGGATAGAATGTAGGATAGTGTTAGCCCCCAACGCTTCATTGGATTGAGTCTTATTGGTTAGTATTTGTGACAACTCGTAGTAAGACTTGGGTACTACTCATTCAACTCGACTTTACCATTATCCGTCTACTCTGTCAAACACCCTCTATGTACTTTTGTTTAGCCAGTTTTATGCGGAGCAAGTTGTTCCAGGCAGGCGATGGCTGCCTCTGGCTCACGTTGAGCCTGAAATGCGCTCTGCAACTTCTGGGATCGCTGATACATTGGCTGGTCATCCAACAATCCCTGCACAGCCTGACTGATCAGTACTGGACTCAGGTGGAACAGATCGAGTTCACACGCGACGCCGTGCCGCTGGCAGCGATCGAGAATAGGCTGCTGCTCTCCATCACGACTGACGATCAACATCATGGGCACCCCGTGTGTAAGGGCCCCAAGAACCGCTGTCGTGGTACTACTTGAGATCACCAAGCGTGTATAAGGCAGCACGGCTCCCTGGGGAATGTGGGGTCGTGCGAAAAAATTGGCGGGCAGGGAACCCATCTCTTCGCCCAACCTGCCTACGGAAGCCACCACCCGGATGGGTTTATCAGCCAGAGCGTCGCACAGGGCAGGCCAGAAACTACGGCCCTCATGGATGCGGCCTGGCTGCACGTAAAGGATTGGCTCCTGGCAAGCCAGCGCCTCCTCCAGCCATCTCTGGAGCGCGGGCTCTACTCTCTGCTTTGGTTCCCACAGCCAGTCCCCAATCTGCTGAACGCGATCGGGTAAGAGCTCGCTTTCCCCCTCGAAATCAGGGACATTACGCAGCAAGAACAAGTCTCCCAGAAGGGGGCTGTCATGATACTGTTCTACCTCGCGGGCAGGACGACCAAAGAGGGAGCGCGCGGCGTTATAGGCAGCAAGAATCGATGTGTGGGTATGGACAGCGCGTTGTTCCTCAGGAGACTCCGGACTTTGATGGATAGACAATGTCTTCTTGGGGTACATATAAACGGCCTGCCCCACGATAGCCACTGGGAGCTGATACCACTCGGCCACAAGGAGCGGGCCCAGCACTAGCTGTTGCCCGACGATCACCTGCGGGTCGAACTCCCGCAAGGCGTAATGGAGATGCTTGACCTGACGGGCAGTTTCGTGGGGATGGGTCAGCAATTTCGTCTCAAAGCTTCGCCCATCCTCAGGCCCAAAGGGAATTCGCGGAATATTTTGCTGGTCTAGCAACTCTCTTCCCATCGGGCTGGTGGCGATGGCGACCTCGTGGCCCCGCTGCTGTAGGTGCTTAGCGAGGCCAATCATGGGGTAGATGAAACCAGGTGTATCGAGAGAACACAAGAGATAGCGTGTTGGGTTTTCCATAACTCTCAGATCACCTAGTTCCACAATAGGAGCGAAGGAAGTTGATCGGGGTAAGCCACACGCAGCAAGGCATAGCCTATCCCCGCATTTCCGGTAAAGAGCCCAGGTTGATAAATATCGGCTGGAATATCGGGCGAGAACAAATAATTACCCTGCTCCTGCTTGCGCCGCACCAGTTGAGATGCCCAGCGTCGTGCCATATCGTGCCAGGTTGGCTCCGACAACTGTTGCCCGGCGACCGTGAGTAGTTCCATACGTCCGAAATTACCACAGCAGAGATGATCGATCCCCCGGAGCCCCAATTCCTGGGTGCTCGTCAAGGCACACTCGATTTCCTCTCGGGTGGTTTCATCCGCCCGTTTGGGCCAGTTGGCAAGTCGAGCCAAGCCAATGCCCGGCGCACCATGACACCAGGTTGTCATAATCGCCTTGGTCGGGGCTCCTGCGTAGGGAAGCCAGTTATTGATCTCGGGAACGAACAAGGCTCTTTCATAGGCCAGTGCTTCCTGGGCTGCCTCGTAGAAGGCTACCTCGTCGGTTTCGTCGTGAAGGCAGAACAGTGCATAGGCAATACCTGCCGCACCATGTAAAAAGCCAGTCAGGCACTTTCCATCCGAGAGCGCCCATGCCTGATGACCTGTCTCGGTCGGGGATCGTCTTCTTAAAAGGTGCTCCCCACAGAGACGGGCCTGTTCTAGGAGTTCAGGCGACCGGGCTTGTTGGTGAAGGGTGAGCAATGCCAAGATGGCACCCGCCGTTCCCCGGGCGAGATCAAAATGCTCATCTGCCTCGATCCGTTCTGACGTGATCAGCCGTGCAGCCTGGAGAGCATCATCCAAGAGTTTCGGGTCGTTCAAGAAGGAGGCGCAACGCGCCAGCGTATAGACAAGCGAGCCAAGGCCCGTGGCGATTCCCAATCCAATACGTTCTGCCAGGCGATCATGGACTGTCGGCTCGTAGAGATGGTGGCGCAGAAGCTTGAGCGTCCCCAGGCACATCTCGTGGTAACGGGGCTGTTTCGTGATATGGGCTAGCGCGGCAAAAAAGAACGCGATACCGCCACTGCCATTGTACAGGTCATAATCCATCGGTTGTAGACGGTACCGCTTTGCGTAAAGCACATAACCAAGCGCAATCCAACTCAGACTTCCATCGCGCGATCGAATGGCACGCTGCTGGAGACCCTCTGCAATCGTCTCGGCCTCTGCCACCAACTCATCTGCCGAGAGAGAAACGGTATTATTCAACTCAGCGGCTGCGTAATACCAATCTCCGCTACCGGCGGGCCGCATGACCCGTGAGTAGAGCGAGGCTCGAATGAAAGCAATTTGCTGCTCCATATCTTCGTGGCTCAAGGAGGCCAGTCGTTCCCGCACGAGGGCAGCCACAGGGCGATCAAAATAATGGATTTGTCCCTCACTGGTAGTATCGTCCAAGACCTCACTGGTCGCGGCCAGGGTGAAGATAGGGATATCGTGAATCTCTAGTGCCTGTCGCTCGATCTCTGTGAGCGGCCAGCCCATAGGACGGGTCGCATCGGCTTCGACCAGGGGAGCGTTCACTGCATCTAACACGATGCTACGGTCAATGCCATTGCGCAGGAATTTGGGCAATAACGCATTTTCGAGGGTTTTGAAATAGCGCCCTGTATTGCGGAAGATAAAACGGACGCTCTGAGCAAAGAGCGGTTCGAGCGGCGTTGACTCTCCTAGTAGGACGGCGTTGTTGGTCATCAAACATTCATAGACTTCTTGAAAGCCCACCACTAGCGAATCGATATAATCCGCCAGCGAGACGGGCTGTCCGTTGAGCGTGGGCAAATTAGCAGCGTGCTCCAGACGGTAATACTCGGTCTGGAGCGCCATCTGGTCGGTGTTCACCTGATCCCACCGAGCCACCCGGACGCCAGTTTCCTGGCCGGGCGTGGCGCTGAGCCCACTCCCATCGAAACTCTGCCCATCGGCGCGGAAGTTCCAGATAGGAAGAAACCCGGTACGCAGCACCGACTGATTGAGAAGCTCCGCGGCATGCGTTTGTGCTTCGGTATTGCCTGCATCAAGCCGCACCTCGCGGCTGGTTCTCTGATGCATCAGGGCTTCCATATCGATGAGCACGGGGTGCTCTCCACAGGCAATAATATTCTCGTGATGGTTATCTGTTGCCTCCAGCGCGTAAAGCAGTGCCAGCAACATACCAGCGCGCTGGTAATATCGGTGAACCTCCTCTTCACTCTGGCAGGGGCGGTGGGGAACATACTCGACCCAGCCATACCTGCCACGATTCAGGACCGCGAACGTTCGCAGCGGAAGCCGGAGGGACTGGTGGTTCATCCAGTCGATCAACTGATAGAACGCTTCCTCCAACCCAACATCTTTGGGTTTGTAGATGACCTTTGTTCCCGATGCAAAGGTGATCTGGAGAACCGTGCGCCCCCGATGATGGAAGTCGGAGAGATTACTCTTGAGTTCCTGGATGGGAAACAGAGGGTAAGCGGGCGGATCAAGCTGAAAACCTTGCGTCAGCGCGACTTGGTCCGCGTCAAGACGATGCAAAAATTCCCGAGTTGTCTCGATCCATAATTCCATCACCGTTCCAATCAGGCGCGCTAGAGCCGCGTATTCTTTAAGGAGTCGCGCCAGCCCACCCTGGTACAAGTTACGAACAAAGCTTTGATAGCGAAATCGCGAGGGCTCCGTTGTGCGCCACCCACTCAGGTTGCCAGACGCAGGGCGGTTACGGTGTGCCAGGCGGGCGATTGAAAATTCGAGTTCTAGACAGCGAGCACTCAACTCTGTTAGTCTCTCCAACAACCCTCGTTCCAGGCCAGCATGGGCCACTTCTGACAGAAGGTCGTACGTAGCCCCGGCTCCGGCCAGAACCCGTTGGCGGGCTACCTCGACAAAGGGGATAAATACGTCCTGATAGGGCAGCGCGTGCTCTGGGTCTGCGTAGAGGGGCAATATAGGTAACTCATCCTCTAGCGTCGACCCCAGCAGGGAGCGAGCAAGGTGTACAGCATCGCTCAGCAAGGTAGCCCAGCCGGGGATGGAATCCACACGAGCGGGCGCGCTCAGAAGGGCGGCTCGTACGGAGTCAAGGGTAAGGCCGTCCCAGGCCAATCGTTTCTCGAAGTCCGCCTGATCCGCCTTCGCGACCAGTTGGACCCATTGATCCAACGCGGCTTGCACCCTGGCATCTTGCTCAGGGCCATTCACCACCACGCCTGGACCTCCAAGCCGCTCCTGCAAGAGGGTCGCCTGGGTAACCAATGCTACAAGTTCTTCGGGGGAGAAAGACATAAAAGTTCCGTTTTCTACAGCTGGTCGACCAGTTGCTGAATGCCCTCGCTAAAGGGGTGTCCGGGTGCTTTCAGGGCAAACAATTGTGAACTGGCATTCTGCGCCACTTCCAGCGACAAGGGCAGCAGGGCAGCGATCGGACACCCGTAGATCTCCTCAACCTTGCGCTGCACATCTGCGACATCGTAATCCGGGGGGATTTTGTTTACGATGAGCTTGATGTCCGGTACCCGAAGTCGTTGCGCTACGCTCACCGTCACACTGGTACCCTGGAAGTCTTGCTGATCAGGACGCAAAATGATGAGCAGTACATCGGAGATAGCAATCGAGAGTAAGGTTTCCTCGTTCAATCCGGGGTGAGTGTCGATCAAAAGATAATCGAGCTGCAATGCGGCAATCAACTCACGGAAGGCATTATGTATGGCGTTAGCATCATACGACTCGCGCAATATACGGGCGATGTCGTTGGCCTTGATGCTGGAGGGAACCAGATGCACTGAGCCCCCAGAGGCCGCATCCGTGAATACCTGATAGGCGGCCTGCTGAATCTGGCAAGTTCCCCAGAGATAATCATTAATAGTATTTACAATCGTGTTGGTATCCAGGCCAAAAATAACATGGATTCCAGGGGATTGAATATCGCAATCAAAGACGCCTACCCGATGTCCCTGTTGGGCCAGCTTGGCTGCAATATTCGCCGTAATATTCGATTTTCCAGTTCCTCCGCGAAAGGAGTGGATCGAGATCACTTTGGTCATCAGGTTGTCTCCACGAGTTATATACTTAGTGTTGGATAAGTGATGCGGGGCGGGTGTGAACCGGGTTGATGACGGTTACTCGATCAGGCGTAACCGATTGCGCAAGCCCTCTGCTTTCATTTCTAACTCTTTGAAATAGTCGGTTTCGATGATGGAGTCCACCTCGAGTTGGCGGCGCTGGATATCAATCTCGATTTTAAGTTCCGCGACTTTGGCCTTCAGATTGCGTTCGCGCTCTCCCACCTTGGCGGCCATCTTGTTGAAGGCATCTGCCAGACGATTTACCTCGTTAAAGGAGTCAAGCTCAAGGGGTTTCACCTCGTGCCCTTCGGTGACCAAGCGCACCCCGGCAAGGAGTCGAACCAGCGGTTGATGAAGGATATGGGTCAACAGCACCGCCAGCAGGGTCGTTAGAAGCGCCACCCCGGCTGCAATGAAGAAAGCGCGGGTCTGCATGGCCTTGGCAGGCGCGACCACCTCGGTCCGGGGAACAACGATACCCAGGCTCCAGCCGGTCGTCGTAATAGGCGCATACACAAGCATCTGCTCGCTCAGACTCTCATCCTCGAAATATCCCAAGCCGCTTTCGCCATCCACCATACGTTGCACAAGGGCTTGGAAGTCGGGAGACCCTTTCTCCAGCAGGTTGACCTCTGCCTGGCTCCCCTGCGCGTCTACAGCGGATGCAAACTCCGGGTGAGCCACCACGCGCCCTTGCGGGTCAATGAGAAATCCATATCCAGAGCCGTCCAGCACATGGATATCAAGAGCAATATCTTTCAAGGAATCGATGGTGATGTCATGAGACATCACCCCCTGAAATTCCCCACTGACTCGATCTATCACGGGGATAGAGAGCGTCGTCATCCACCCCGCGCCCGCATAGTCTACGTAAGGGGGGGTCCAGCGCGGAGCAAGTTTGGGGTTGTTGGCAGGTTCGGCAACGGAATAAAAGATGATCTCACGGGGGTTCCACCCTGTCGGATAATGATCGTTGGAGGCCCACGGATAAAGCCGCATCATCCCCTCAGGACTGGTGAAGTATATCCACTTGGTATCGGGGTTCACCCCTTTGATACTGGCAAATATGGGGTCCAGAACTTCCGTTTGCACGATCTGGCGGCCTACAGCCGAGGAAGGGGGGAGCCGATTGTCCCAGTAGACATTGGAGAGCCCTTCGCCCATCTCGCTGGCCCCACCCTGCTGATTGTAATAGATATCCAACCCCAGGATATTTCTCTCGTCTGGTTGATATCGTGACAGACGCGCTTCCACCTCAGTCGGGTCGATCTCGTGTTGCAGAACCATCTCCACCTGATCTGCGGCGATCTCGGTGGTGTGAAGCACCTCGGTCAACCGACCGTTGATTTCCGATGCTTTGGCTTGAACCAGGCTTTGTAGGTTGGCCTGCATCTGATAGGTCAGCGCATCCGTACTTTGTCTCACAAAGAGGAGGGAGAGCGAGATGATGGGGATGACCGAAACCAGCAAAAGCGCCATCAAAAATGCACGAGCGAGCGGACCACGCGTCCATATATTCTGCACGATGTTCATAATCTTCCTCGACCCTAGTCGTATTCGGTTAAGCCTTGTGGCTTGTTAACTGTCGAACAAGAAGCTCGGAACCGGCCTGGCTACGCTGCTTTTTTGAAGTAGCGAGGTCGATGATGCGCTAGACCAGCATGAGATGATTGTCGATATCCAGGGCGATGGCTTCCTGCCGCATTTCCTGCTTCATCTGAGTCGCAAACGCGATGACCTCATCCAGGTGAGTTTCCAGGGCCTTCTGCGAAACAAAGGTTCGTACGATGGTCACCTGTTCGACGACCAGCCCGTTATCCTCGCTTCGCCAGACGCCTTCGGCATCGCTGCGAGTAGCTCCCCCAAAAAGAGCACCCAGGAAGGAGAGGGCGCGCTGTACCTGCGCTCCATTGTCGATGGCGTGGTTCACATCAAGGGTAGAAGGGATAAAGATACCGATGGTATGGTTGAGAGACAGGCGGCGATACACCTCTTTGAAGGCTCGGCTCACGACCCCCTCTGAGTCTGTTTCTACCAGGGGAGGTGTCGTGTACCAGTGGGTTGTGACCGGTGCATGATTGGGCAAAACCAGATGGAACGCAGGGTCCATATTTGTGGCAGAGGTCGATTCACCATCAGCCACTAGGGCGAGCAGCCGCTTCTGACCAGGCCGGGCGATTGCCTGTAGCTTACGCCAGTGTTCCTGCCCTCTCGACGCCTGACTACAGTCTCGCGTTAGCGTAAGTAGCGTCTCTGCTTGCCCTCTCAAGCGCCAGAGGAGTTCATCTTGCATGCTACTGCCAATATCACAAATGATATAGTCATAGTGGCTTTGTAGAAAGGTCAGGAAAATATCAAGCTCTACCTCTGCCGGGTAATCTCGATGTCTCACCTCTGTCAGAACATCAAAGCCACTAGAGTGACTGAATCCCTTTCCAATCCCGAAGTCTAGGACTTCTCGGAGAGTCTCTTTGTCTGACTCATCGGCATCGAGTAAAGCCGTCCCCTGCGCCAATGTATCCCATAAGATAACGCGCTTGCGCCGCCCTTCTCCATCATTGTGGCTGGCAAGAGCCGCCAGGTTTAACGCCAGTAAGGTAGCTGGCTCGTCGCTATCCAGTGTCTCCACGGCCCATAAACGACCCAGACCATGAACATGCTGACGCTGACATAGGTGGAGTTGATGGCTGAGTAACCGTCCAATGGATAAACTAAAGGAGGCACTTGTTGTAAGAAACGCTATCAAATCCGGAACCGACCATAACACTACCTCACACTCGGTAACAGCGGTGTAGGTGTCGGAACTCACTCTTTCTCCCAGTGCCTCACTCAGCCCAAACCACTCTTTGCGGTGGACATATCCCATCGTTCGCCCGACCTCTTGCCTTCCCTGAAGGCGGGATTTTTTCAAAAGCCCGGAGCGCACCAATCCTATCTGCTCGAACATTTTCCCCTGCCACAGAAACACTTCATCTGGTAGCAGCGTGCGCACCTTGCTCTTGGCTAGAAGACGCTGTTTGTCTGGCATAGACAGATGAGCCGTCAACGGAATCTCGTCCAGGAAATGATCTAGGGGTTGGTCCAGGATATCGCGGATAGAAGCAGGGAGATTGCGGACCTGTCTTTTGGTAGAAGTGAAGCGGACAGCAAAGGTGCGTTCCCCCTCATGAATTTGTTCAACAAGTTGGGAGGCATGGACCATCTGGTTCAAGAGTGATTCCAACTCGGTAGATGCGATTTTGGTGGTGAGGGCAATTTCTCGGATGGTCATACGGGGCTGCCGACTCAAACAGCGCAAGATTTCCTGTTCATTATCCGAGAGGGCAAGCATATCTAGCGGAGATAGTCGCGACATCCCTGAACTTCCTCTTTCATCAATAGTAGCGCCCCTGGAGAGGGGCGTTCAAATATCTTTGGATTTAGTTTTACCGCATTGGGTGTGTGTTATACAGGGTAATGGGTTAAGGAGTGGCACAAGGTGTAGCAGGGCAATGATGGGATGCTCTTTCTCTTCAGCATTCTGCTTCAATTACGAGATGTAAGCAAGGAAACTGTAGTGAGAAACATAGGGATGGGAGCTAGAAAGTTGTGACAATCTCCACATACGCCAACGCATGAGGGTACTATATCTTCATCTACTCTCTATGTCATTGTTGCCTTCCCACAAAGACATAGACATTTTTTGGTAGAAGAGACAAAGATGGAAACAACCTATCGATGCGGATAGTGTTGGCGAATTGGTTTGGGTGTGTTTCAAATGAGTTGAGAGTCAAAGCCAAATCCCGTAGAGTAGGGTTAGCACAGCCACTCAGAGGAGGCGACGATGCCCCTCAACTCACAGGGGATTATACAGGAAGTGCGGTCAGGAGTTTGAAGTGCTGCTGGAGTATGTAACGGGCGAGGCGGCGCAACAGGCGCGCGCGGTGGAGGAATGATGGAAGAGGAAGCAAGCTGGGCCGAGGCCGAATTCGGGTTGGCGGAGTTGGGGGATGCACGGCGCACGGCGCGTCTGGTACAGATCGCCAGCGCCGTGGGGGCCGCACTCATTGCCCTCCTCGCGCTGGCGGGCTGCATGGCTCCCGCCAAGGAATCCACGCTGCTGCCAACGCCGACCCTTATCCCACGCGAAATTACTTGTGATGAGATAGCCG
>JACCSL010000541.1 GCA_013812995.1 Ardenticatenales bacterium
CCCGCTACGAGTCCGGCACCACCGCCACCCAGCGCCGCTAGTGCGAAGCCTCCTTTAGGGCACCGGCCAAATCCAGGATGCAGGTAGTGGCCTCTACTTCTACAACGCCCGCTACTACGACCCCGCCCTCGGCAAGTTCATCCAGGCCGATACGGTTGTGCCTGGTGCCAGCAACCCCCAGGCATTTAACCGCTACTCATATGTGATGAATAATCCCATCAGGTATACTGATCCAAGCGGTCACACGCATGAAAAAAATGAGTGGGATAGTTGCGCAGGACATGGTGTTGCTTGCTATGAGAGCCGCTGGCACGAAGCGCATGGTTATCAAAAGGTGGGAGGAAAATGGAAATACACAGGAAAACTGAATATCAGGGATGGGGACATTGCCAAAGAAGTACTTGGAGAGGCTGGCATCACGCTGGAAGGATCATGGAATGCAACGGATGCCGTTGCAGCAGCAACAGGTGTATTTGACCTCGGCAATAAAATCCTGGGAGGGAGCCAACCTGGTGCCTACAAGACAGTTGGAAGTCTTTTGGGGGGCACAGTTAGCATGTATGATCCCAGCTACGTGCCGTTGCACAGATGTTTTGGAGGTTCAGCCTGTGCCTTTACCAAGCATACCGTGTACTTCTATAACAGCAGTGTCACAAAGTACAAAACTGTGCATGAGCTTGCACACATTATTGATTGGAATAACAGCATCTTTGTCCAGTTTCCAAAAGAAGGAGTCATCTTGTCGTATTCGCAAGCCTTTCCGCAAGGTTTGGCGAACATGCCTATAACAGACTATGCAACCCAGAACCTACCTGGAACGAATTGGGAATCTTGGGGAGAGGCAGTAGGCGTATGGGTGTATGGTTCGAAGTATCCAGGCTATAAAAATCCTCTAACAACTCAACAATCCAACTTTATAGAAAGTGTTCTAACACAGGATGGATGGCAATGAACGGCAGCAAGTACTATTATCTTCTGGCTATCTTGCTCCTCTTAATGGCTTGTAATTCTGTTGCGCAAGGAGAACAACTTGAATGTCAGCAGATTATGGAAGAGGAAATACATTCACTAGACTTTGAAGCTATGAATCAAGCAAATCTGCTTCAATGGATCCAAACGACTTACAGTTTGCCTGAGTCAAGTATCACCATAGCGAATTTCGATAGCTCAGATATCACCAAGGGAGTCTCATGGAATTCAGAAGATAAAGGCTATTTTGCTGCTTTCCACGAAAACGCCCTAAAACAAGCAGGGATTCGCTGGACATCTCATCCACCAACAGGGGAAGATATCGTTAGATGCTATGGGCCTCCTGATCTCTATGGTGCTTACTTTTATGAGGTACCTGCTGGAAGAATTTTTGAAATCGAGTTGTGGTATCCTACTAAGGGCCTGGTTGTAAATCAAACCATTCTCACTCAAAGCTCAGAAATACCTGAAATCTCTGGCAAAATTGCTGTAACGAGTATGACAATAACTAGATCAGGTTCCGCCGAAGAGGTACTTAACGATGCCTATTACTCTAGGTCCGAGGAAATCCGCCAGGATACCTTGCATACTCTGATGCCTTGGCCAAGCGACTGGGGCAAAATAGAAGTGGTAACTGACCTTAGCAGATAACAAAACAGGGGTGAGGGCAATTGCCCTCACCCCACCCTACAAACAAATTTCTACAAAAATAAAGGAAAGAAACATGTTGAAAAGTGTAATTCGTGCGCTATCGTCCCTATTTGGGATACTGCTTCTGCTCTATGTATCGGTGATTGGCTCATCTATGGTCGCTTGGCTGTTTGGCGGGGGAGATGGACCGCCCAATAGCTGGTACTGGCCGCTGTTTTTAGGAACATTGCTGCTGAGCCTGCTCGTAACCCTGTACGTTGCACGGTTTGTGGGCCGAAAGCTAAAGGCAAAAGAAGGATACCTCCACTCATGACCGATATGATTTCCTGGCTGATGGCATCGGGAGCCATGCTTTTCATGGTGTTTGCCTCGTACATCGGTGCATTTCTAGCGACATGGATGATCATTGGGGACAGATCAAGTCCCTATCAGGGGACAGTGCTGGGGCTCTTTATGGTGATTTTTGGGGGAGTGTCCCTCGTTATCTTTCGCGACATTCTCGATAGATTGTAAGTTTTGGGCTACGTCAGCCATGCCAAGCGATGGCATGTTGTTGGTTGAAGATGAAACAGGAACCATCAGAGCCATGCAGCGCCAAAACTGAGTTACCAACACAGTTGTTGACAAAGCCCATCTGTGGAACCTCACAGATGGGCTTTGTCGTGTGTCACGACGCTGCTTGCGCCAGAACCTCTCGCAGGGGATCAAGCTGGGCGAGAAGGGAGGGCAGGCCCATGCGCTCGAAGTAGGCAGTGGCCTCGGCGAGGTGGCGACGCGCGGCCTCGTTATCCCCCTGCTGGTGGCCGAGATGGGCGGCGGCCAACCTTGTATGCCCTGCCTCAAGCACAGAATCTCCTATGGCGTGCAGGCGCAGCGCCTCCTCCAGATGGGCCTGGATCTCTTCCCAGCGCGGCGACGCGGCAGCGGCCAATGCCCGCGCCCAGACCCGGTGGGCGATGGCCTCGGCGGCAATGCCACCTGCGGTGCGCGCCAGTTCCACCGCATCCTCCGCCCGGCGCAGGGCTTCCTGAGCGTCGCCCGCATTGAGGGCGATTTCCGCATAGGCCGCTGCGAGCAGGTCGGAGAAGAGCAGCGTGCCTCCCAGGGCCGCCGCGCTCTCTCGCGACTGGCTCATACTCTGCCGGGCTGCCTCGTGCTGCCCGGCCCGACTCTCCGTCCAGCCACGAACGCCCAGGATGAAGCTGCGATACAGTCGGTCACCTGACTGTTCAACCAGTATTAGCCCCTTCTGACTGGCCTCCAGCGCCAGGGGTAACTCGCCCACCTTCAGGTAGGTGTACGTCAGGAACCAATAGGCGGCGGCACTCGCGGTGGCGTTGTTCAGGGCGAGGGCGCGCGCCAGCATTCGTTGCATCTGGGCCAGTCCTTGCTCATACTGCGCCTGCTCAATCAAGATCAGGCCAATAGTACCCACCGTTCCGAACCATTCCGACCATACCCCCGCCCGTTCCAGCGGCTCTACGGCTTCTTCAAGGAGTCGCTTAGCTTCCCCGAAGTGCCCCTGGAGCGCGGTGGCGCGGCCCAGGGTCGCGGCGGGCACCACAAAGAGTTCCTCATTGTTAAGATCCCGGCCTACCTTTACTACCTCCGAGAAATAGCCAACAGCCCTCGGGATTTCCAGGCGGTAGTAATAGAGTCGTCCAATCCAGTAGTGGAGTCGGGCCAGCCGCAGGCGATCCTCATCAGGGAGGGGGGCCGCATCGGACAGGGTCCGGAGCCGTCGTTCCGCCTCCAACAGTCGCTCAAGATTGTGCTCGGGATTGATAGCTGCGAAGGCAACACGGACATAGCTGGCGGTGGTCTCCGCATATCGTCGCTGTGTTTCGGCACTATCCGGCAGGTATTCCAGGGCTTCCAGCGCATGGGCATAGTGCTGCCGCGCCTCTACATAGGCGTATAGGCGCGTGGCACCATCGCCCGCCAGCATACTGTAGCGGTAGCTTTTCTCCCAGAGTTGGGCCTGGTGCCAATGGTGGGCGAGCAGGGCATAGAGGGGGGAGCCAGCCAGGGGATACGTCTGCTCGTACCACTCCGCGACCGCCTGGTGCAACTGGCGACGTTGGGCGAAAAGGAGCAGCCCATAGGCCACTTCCTGGGTGATAATATGTTTGAAGATATAGCTTAAATCGGGCTCCGGGGTATCGAGCGGGGTCAGGTCCAATTGTTCTAGCGTCTGGAGATAATCGGTCAGGTAGGGCCTATCCGCTGGGATGGGGTGAATCGTTTCCAGGGTGCGGTACGCGAAGACCCGTCCAACCACGCTGGCGACCTTGAGCGTCAATTGTTGGGCGGGTGGCAGGCGGTCGATGCGGCTGAGAATGATGCCCTGCACACTGTCCGGCAGTCCAAGGGAACTCAAGGCGGGGGCCTCGGGCGCAAGCCGCCCCTGCCCATCCTCGATCTGGAGCAGCCCGGACTCGCGCAGGGCATAGGTGAGCTCCTCGCTGTAGAAGGGATTCCCCTGCGCTTTTTCCTGGATGAGCGCGGCGACCGCCTCGGGAAGCTGACGAACGCCCAGACGGTAGCAGAGAAGGGAGAGAATCTCCTCGGCAGGCATGGTGGCTAGGGACACTATTTGAAGCGCGGGGTATTGGAGCAGGCGGTTGTACTCGGGCGGGTAGGGAGGCACCAGCGGGCGGGTGACGATGACCAGGAGCAGCGGGTGAGAGGGCTTTGCCTGACTCAGGGCAAGAACCAGGGACCAGGAAGCCGAGTCCAGCCAGTGGGCATCATCCAGGACAATCAGGGTTGGCCTCTCGGTGGCCGACGCCAGGAGGAGCCGCGCCAGCAAATCACGGGTTCTGCTGGCGCGCGCCTGCTCCGTCAGGGCGATGATAGGGTCGTTCTCTGGCAGGGCAATTGGAAGAACAACGTTCAGCAGCGGCAGCCAGACAAGGAACTCCGGATGGGCGGCCAGATACGCGAGCAGGTGGTTCTCATAGGCTGCCGCATTCTCTGGCAGGGCCTCTACTCTCAGGAGCTGGCTGAAGAGGGATTGCCAGCCATGATAGGGTTTGATGCGCTCGATGGCATCCCCCGCGCCGATAAAGGAGTGTACTCCCTGCTCCTGGGCAGCGTGCAGTAGATCAGCCACCAACTTCGATTTACCAATCCCCGCCTCTCCCTCGATGAGAAGCAGGGAGACTTCCTCAGAGGGACTTCCCGGTGAGATGCGCTTCCAGCGCTCGCGAAGCTGGTTGAGTTGCTCCCTCAGGCGTGCCCGCTCGGCAGTCCGCCCCACGATATCACTCTTGCGCTGCGGGCGGCGGTGCGGGGGAGTGGACCTCGGCCCGAGGGGATGATAGAGGGCAACTGGTGCCTGCTTGCCCTTGAGCGTAATAGGGGGAAGCGGAGCAAAGTGAAACCGTTCATACACGGCGTTATACGTCTCCGCATCACACAGGCAGGACCTCTCAGGAGAGGCCGTCTGCATGAGGCGGGCAGCCAGATTTACTGTATCACCAATGATCGCGTACTCGCTGCGCTGGGCATTGCCGCGCTCACCGCAGAAGACCAGGCCCGTCGCCAGGCCGATGGCGCTCTGCAATCCCAGGCCACTCAGGCTGGCCTGTATGGCAAGGGCAGCCTGGACCGCACGCGCCGCATCATCCTCATGGGCGCGTGGGGGCAGGCCAAAGGCTGCGACCAGGATCGTTCCCTTGTCATCCACAAGGAGTTGGTTCACGCTGCCCTCGTAGTGGTAGAGCACTGTTTGTAGCGCCTGAATGGCGGCCTGTACCTGCGCCAGGGCCGTCCCAGCCGAATAGTCGAGGCCGATCACACTCAGAAAGAGGACCGTCAGCCGTCGCAATTCGGCCAGCCAGCCCTGTTGGCTGGCATCCAGGCGGTGCAAGATCGCTCGCGAGATATACTCTCGCAGGCTGGCTGCTATCTCGTCCGTCGGGGCGAGTGCGGGGAGGGGAGAAAGGGATAGAGGAGCGCGGACCGACACCAGGCGCATACACCCCGCCGCCTGTCCATCCGCTGAAGGCGGCGTCCCCTCGGCCTGCGCCTGCAAGAGGTGCCATGCGTCAGGCGAGACAATGACCTCACCGGGCTGGGCCAGCTGGATGACGCGCATCTGGACGAGGGGTGCCCCCGCGACAAGAATCTCCCAGCGCCCATAACATCCTCCAACATACATCGTTATGATTTCGCCTGCCCCAAGCCCAACACGGAGCGAGAGAATCACCCCTGTTTCATCCTGACCCTGCTGGAGGCTTTCTTGCAGGGCCAACGCGCATTGGGCGGCCCGGCACGTTGCCCGCTCCAGGGGTTCCTCTAGCGCAGGCCAGAGCACGATACACCCATCCCCCGCGAACTTCACGATCTCCCCGCCATGCTCCTCCGTCAGATCGATGAGCTTCCCAAAATAGTTGTTGAGAACATTGCTCACGGCTTCCACCCCTGCGGGGCCGCCTTGCGCCAACTGCTCTGTCAGCGCGGTAAAGCCCACAATATCGGCGAAGAGTACCGCCGCCAGGAAGTGCTCGCTTTGCGCGGTGCTGCTTGGGCCGGAACGGCTCGCCAGATGGTGAAGAACCCTGCGGGGAACATACCGGGCCAGCGTGGCAGATGGTGAAGACATAATCTATTGGACGCTCCGTTGCCTGAGGGTGCTGCGAGGATTATGACTTTCGCTTACTCTCTCTGTCAAAGAGGGGCGGGGATTTGGCAGGGCAATCGCATACTCTCCGCACGAGGCTTTCTAGCCTGATGCCCGCCTGGCCCTAAAGGGAGCAGGCTACTATAGCAAAGCCCTGTTGGGGCTAGCGACTTCAGCCCCGCGCAGGCATGGCGAACTGAAACCATCCGAGGATGCGATTGCCCTGGGAGAGTTGGCGTCCTACCTGAGCGCCCGATGGCCCTGCGCCTGCGCCACCTCGCCCTCGGGGAGGCTCAGACGCAGGAGGAGTGTGCGGAAGGCAGGCAATGGACCCGTCGTTGCGTAGCGCAGCAAGCGGTTGCCCACGGGATGCAGTAGCGCGTGCTCCTGGAGAACCCGCGCCACCTGCCGCGCCACGGCTGGCGCGGCATCCACCACCTCGACGCCGGGGAGCAGTTTCTGGATGAGCGGGATGAGATAGGGATAGTGCGTGCAGCCCAGCACCACGGTGTCCGCGCCCGCCGCGTGCATGGGTTTGAGGTAGCGCCAGAGCAGGTGTCGTGTCTCCTCGTCCTGTAGCTTTCCCGCCTCAATCAGCTCCACCAGCCCTGGTGCCACCTGCTCGATGACCGTGACCCCCTCCGTCCAGCGGGACAGCACCTCGCGTAGGAGGCGACCCTGCATGGTGGCGGGCGTCGCGAGCACGCCCACGACACCCGAGCGCGTTGCCTGGGCGGCTGGCTTGACCGCCGGGACCATCCCCACGAAGAGCACCGCTGGAAACTGCTCGCGCAGCCAGTGCAGGGACGCCGCGCTGGCCGTGTTGCAGGCCACGACAATGAGCTTGGCCCCCTGATCGAGCAGCCATTGGGTATTGTCGAGGGAGAATTGGCGCAGCGTGGCCTCATCGCGCGGGCCGTAGGGGCAGCGGGCCTGGTCCGCCAGGTACAACAGGGGCTCGTCCGGGAGCAGGCTACGCACCTCGCGGAGAACCGTTGTGCCGCCGATACCGCTGTCGAAGAGGCCAATCGGGCCGAGGGGAGAGATCATCTCAATCGAGTTCCAAGAATCGAGACCCGCTGG
>JACCSL010000543.1 GCA_013812995.1 Ardenticatenales bacterium
ACCTTATTGGTCGTGGCGAAGGCTTTGCGGACGTCGTCCATAATGCCGGTATAGGTCGCAGGGTTGGATCGGCTCGATACGCCTACCGCTGATTGGTCGATCACTACCGCGTCAGGACATTGCAGCAGAAAAGTCTGATGTATCAGTGAGCTTTTGCCAGAACCCGCCACACCCGTCACGACGGTCAGGATGCCTGTTGGAATATCTACGCTGACGTTCTGCAAGTTGTTGGCGCGGGCGTTGGTGATCGGAAGTTTGCCCTTTGCTTTGCGAAAACTCTCTTTGATCGGCAGGGAGCGCGTGATATGCTTGCCAGTCAGGGTATCCGCTTGCAGTAGACCGACGTAGCTGCCTTCATAGACAATCGTACCGCCACGACTCCCCGCGTGTGGGCCAACATCAACGATGTGGTCGGCAGCTTTGATCACCGCCGGGTCGTGCTCGACCACCAGCACGGTATTCCCTTTGTCGCGCAGCTGTTGCAGCAGATCATTCAAACGGTGAACATCGCGGGGATGCAAGCCGATACTTGGCTCGTCAAAGATGTACAGCACGTCTACCAGGCTGCTGCCCAGATGTTTCACCATCTTGATGCGCTGCGATTCGCCGCCGGATAACGTATCGGTTTCGCGGCTGAGGCTGATATATTCCAGGCCAATGTCGATCATATGTTGCAGACGTTCAATCAAGTTTTCAACCATCGGTGCGGCTACCGGGTCTTTGATGTCTCGGACAACCTCGATCAGTTCGTCAACTTCCATTGCGGCCAATTCAGCAATGTTACGGCCATTGATTTTGCAGCTTAGCGTCGCCTGACTGAGTCGCGCCCCTTTGCAGAGTGCACATGGCCCGAAGGTCATATAGGGCGCTACGGATTTCTGGGTACGCGCCGACAGGGTTTTTACGTCGCGCGTGATGTACTTATTGGTGAACTTGTCAATGATCCCCTCAAACGTCATGTTGATAGGCTTATTCGCCATCTGCATTTTGACCTTGTAGGGTTTGCTGTGCAGGAGTAGGTCCATTTCTTCGGGGGTGTAATCAGCCAGATTCTTATCAATGTCGAACAAGCCGGACTGCGTGAGAATATTCCAGCCCCAACTGTCAACAGCATATTCCGGGAACAGAATCGCGCCATCCTTCAGGGATTTGGAGGTATCCAGGAACAGATCCAGATCAACGCCGATTTTGCGGCCAATTCCGTTGCAATTGGGGCACATGCCCTGTGGATCGTTGAACGAAAACATGTTGGAATAGCCGACAAAGGGCTGACCGACACGCGAGTATAAGAGCCGCAGCACGGCGTAAATATCGGTGATGGTTCCTACTGTCGAGTGCGAACCACCGCCCAGGCGCTTCTGATCAACGACAATCGCCATGCTCAGATTCTCGATGGCGTCGGCCTCCGGTTGAGCATAGCGGGGCAGGAAGTTTTGGACGAACGTACTGAAGGTTTCGTTTAGCTGGCGGCGGGCTTCGGCGGCAATAGTGTCGAACAAGATGGAGGATTTGCCTGAGCCGGACACGCCTGTAAAGATGGTAATTTTCCGCTTGGGGATGCGCAACGATACATTCTTCAGATTGTTCTCACGAGCGCCGCGTATCTCAATATATTCCTGGGACACCATACTCTCCTTTTGCCATTTAACCGATACTGAAACACAAGCCCCAACTTATCCACATGTCGGGGCTTGTCATGCTGCCACATAAAGGTCAACCTGTAGTCAATCCACCCCTCAGGAGCCGATGATGGGCCAATATCCTTACTGGATTTTGAGGATGGCAAGGCAAGTCATTTTGTAGAACAAATGTATCGCCTTGATGTAATCGTTCAGGGGGTGGGAAAAAGGGAGGGGGATTGCTGCCCCGCCCAGTAAGCCGCGAGGGAATCTGACAGAAAGGGCAGAAGGGGGCGCTGTTGTTGGCGACAGGTGGCGGTGACGGTCAAGATCACTTCGACAAAGCGCAGGCCCGCGTCACTCTGGGAGCCAAAACAGCCTTTGCGCCACAGG
>JACCSL010000153.1 GCA_013812995.1 Ardenticatenales bacterium
TCATGCTCGCCGCGCTGGCAATCTCGTCTGCCGTCGCAATCTCCGTGCTCTGCATGGTATACCCAAAGAGGTCCTGCGCGCCGCGCAGGTCTGCCAGCGGGGCAATCCCCGCCACGCCGATGGCGACTCCCACCGCCCCCACTCGGAAGGGGCGGCCATGCGTGTCATTGATAATAATCGCTACGCTCGCGCCCGACGCCGCCCGCAGCTGTTCTCGCAGCGCCCTCGCGGAGGCGTCAGGGTCGAGCGGCAGAAGCAGTAGCCACTCCTCGTCGTCGGTTGGCTCCACATTGGAGCGGTCGATGGCGCTGTTCGCCACCACCCAGCCCCCGCGTTGCTCCGTAACAATCAACCCGCCCCGCACCCGCTCCACACTCGTCGCCTCGTCCAGCACCACCTGGAGGTAGCGCGCGTCTTTGCCCGTGGTCTCGGCCAGGCTCTGCGCCTGCTCCCCCGGTACCACATCGTTCAAGCGCACCAGCCGCCCCTCCGCCTTGGAGACAATCTTGTGGGCCAGGACGAGAATATCGCCATCCAGCAGGGTAAGATTGGCTCTGGACAGTCCATCCAGGACAATCTGCGCCAGCTCATCCCCTGGCTGCACCAGCGGGATGGCAGGCAGGGGAGTCAGGGTGACAGGGGAAGGGGTAGTTGGGGTCATACTTTCGGCAGATTGGTGATGCGGATGCCCGCGCCATGCGTCTTGTACTGCTTGTTGATGAAAATAAGCAGCGAGGTCAGCGCCTCGGCGGCGGCGGCGTTTTCCAGCGTCCCCGCATGGATTCCCACCATGCCGCCTGCCTCGGCCAACTGCACGACGGCCGCGCGTGCCTCGGGGTCGTTCCCGGTGATGAGCACATCGCAGTTGACGGTCGCGCGGAGGTCATCCAGCAACTCAGCGGAAACATTCTGGAACGCGGAGACCACACGCACACGCTCGCCTAGAAGTTGCTGCGCCTCCATCGCGGCGGAGCCCGCCTCGGGCAGGCTGACGCGCGTGACTTTCGGCGGCTTGAGCGGCACGGTGCAATCCACCACGATTTTGCCCTGCACCATCTCCTTGAGCGCGCCGAGTGTCGAGGCATGGGCGCTGTAGGGCACGGTGACGACGATGATCTCGGCCTGGGCCGCAGCTTCCTCGTTGGCAAGGCCACGCGCGGGCACGGCTTCCTCCTGGCCCACCAGCGCCTTGTTTAGCTCATCCGCCTTTCCCTGCGCGCGTTCCGCGTCCCGCGAGCCGATGAGGACGAGGTAGCCCGCCGCTGCCCAGCGCTTCGCCAAGCCGCTGCCCTCCGCGCCGGTCCCGCCGATGATGGCGAGGGTTGGTCGTGATTCTGCCATAGATAGGTTGCTCCATGAGAGAGGTGATGGAATGCGTAAAACGTAAAACGTAAAACGTAATAACGGCAAAGGGAGCCAGGGGTTTAGTCAATCAGGCCATATTCCACAAGGTTCATGTTTTCATCGTAGTAAAGAAAACATGGTACTTCCATGAGTAAGCCAGTGCGAATCGTAACATACTGCTCATACGTACCACGATATTTCCACTTCGTTTCCTTTAGCGGCTCTATAGATACCCACCTGTACTGCTGCAACAGCAAATCGTTTACGTGTTGTTGGCTCATTCCTGGTTTCAAATTGGCGCGAATATAGCGAGCAGGAGGAATATCGGTGAATAAACCAGCGGCGATATCAATTGTTAACAGCGTTGTACACACAAGGACCGAGAGCGCAAACCATCGAGCCATCCTCATCCACAAAACGGAGAGATTGGCTTTATCGCCCAACTGCAAGGTAGCAACGACGCTATAAATGAGCAACAATGGGAAAAGAAACAGATTGCTCAGGAAAAGGAAGATACAGCCGATTCCGACTGGTGTATACACTTTGCTCGCCTACAACTTCGGGTCTACCTGGCGCATAACACCCAGCATCGGGCCATAGTTGACCATGTGCTGGCCGCCGTCGCACACGAGGATGGCTCCGGTGATGTAGGCAGCGGCGGGCGAGGCCAGGAAGAGGGCGCAGTTGCCAATCTCTTCCACGGTGCCGAAACGTCTCAGAGGAATGGTGCCCTCGACCTGCTCCACGAGATTGAACTGCCCCAGGATGCGATCCACGCCCTCCGTGCCTGCGATGGGGCCGGGGACAATGGCGTTGACGCGGATGCCGCGCCCGCCCCACTCGCTTGCCAGCGAGCGCGTCAGGTTCTCGATACCGGCCTTGGCCGCGCCGACATGCGCCTGAAAGGGCATGGGGTGCGCCGCCTGCACCGCCGAGATGTTGATGATGTTGCCCTGCCGCGCCTCCAGCGTGGCGAAGGCCGCGCGTGAGACGTTGAAGGTTCCGTTCAGGTCGATGTCGATGACGGTGCGGAAGGCGTTGGCCGACATGTGCGCCGCTGGAACCATGAAGTTCCCCGCCGCCCCGTTGACCACCACATCGATGCCACCCCAATGCTCCACCGTTGCGTTGATCGCGGCCTCGACGGCGTCGTATTGGCGCACATCGGCGGCGATGGCCAGTACCTCGCTCCCGGTTTGTTCCTGCATCTCGGTGGCGGCCTTGTCCAACCGCTCCTGGCTGCGGCTGGAGATCGCGACCTTCATGCCGTGGCGCAGAAACGCCTCGACGATGCCCCGGTTGATACCGGAGCCGCCGCCCGTCACGAAGGCGATTTTATCTTTGAACAACTCGGGGTGAAAAATTGAGGTCATGAGGGTCCTTGATATGGGTGGAGCGCGCTCAGCGGTAGTGAATTCGTGGATCGATGAGCGCATAGAGAATATCCACGAGCAGATTTGTGAAGGCGTAGGCGACCGCAATAATCAACGTCAGGGCCATGATGATGGGATAGTCGCGGGCGAAAAAAGCATCCAGCCCCAGGCGACCAATGCCAGGGATTCCAAAGAGTGTCTCAGTGACGAAAGCTCCGCCGACGAGGCCGCCCAGCATCAGCCCGAAAATCGTGATGAGCGGAATCATGGCGTTACGCATCGCGTGACTCAGAATCACCATGTGCTCCGGCAGCCCCTTGGCGCGCGCGGTGCGCACATACTCCGCGTCCAGCACCTCGCTGAGGTTGGCACGGGTCTGCCGTGCCAGGACCGCGATGGGGCCAAGGGAGAGGATGAACACGGGGAGAATCGCCTTGCTGCTGAACAGCCCGTCCCACCCGACGGTCAGGACGCCTAGCTGCTCGATGAAAACCCACATCAGGATGGGGCCAACCACAAAGGTGGGGAAGGATACTCCCGCGACAGTGCCCGCCATGAGGAAATAATCAAGGAGGGTGTTGCGAAACAGGGCAGCAAGGATGCCCAGGGGAATCCCCACGAGGGTCGCCACGAACAGCGAGGCGAAATTCAACTGGATGGAGACCCACATCCGGTCCCGGATCAACTCGCTCACGGGCTTGTTCAAGAAGAGGGGGAAGCTCTCCCCAAAATCGCCGCGCGCCGCGCGTCCGACATAGTCGAAGTACTGGATGATGAAGGGTCGATCCAGCCCCATTTCGGCCCGCAGACGCGCGACCGTTTCCGGGTTGCTACGTAGCCCAAGCCGCTGCTGGACCGGGTCACCAGGCCCATAATAGCCGAGGGCAAAGGTGATGAGGGTGATGAGGAGAAGTAGGAAGGGAAACCAGAGCAGTCGCCGAACGACATAGTTCAACATGAAAACAACCTGTAGCGGGTAACGGTTAGTTCGGGCGGGGCAGCCACACAGGTGTGCGGTTGCCCCGCCAACGAGAGGATCAGTGCTCTATCTTAACGTACTTCATCAACGGGACAATCGTGAGCGGGAGCATGTAATCCTTGACCCAAGGCTTGATGAGGACATAGCCCTGGTTGAACCACAAGGGTACCCACGCCCCCTCCTCAACGATGATTTCCTCAGCCTGCTGGTAGAGTTCCATGCGGCGATCATGGTCCTGCTCCACCCGCGCCTGCTCCAGCAGCGCATCGACTTCCTCGTTGCAGTAGCCGGTCTTGTTATCCAGGCTGTCGCAGTGGAAGAGGATATCGAGGAAGTTCTCCGGGTCGGGGTAGTCTCCGATCCAGCCGATGCTAAACGCCTGGTAGGGATTGGGTCGCCGGCTTACATCGAAGAGGAAGGTGGCCCACTCAGTCTGCTCGATGCTGACCTCCACACCCAGCTCCTGCTTCCACATCTCGATGATGGCCTCGACCTCGGCGGCAGTACCGCCCCCGGCACCGCTCACATGGAGGGTAATATCGGGAAGCCCCTCGGGACCACCATAAGAGGATTGCTCCAGCAACTCGCGCGCTTTGTCGGGGTCATAGCGCAGTCCCTCCAATTCCGCGTTGTAGCCGGGCAGACCGGGCGGAAGAATGCCGTAGGCGGGGGCCACGGTATCGCGCACCACCACCTCGATCAGTTTTTCCTTGTCGATTGCCATGTTGAACGCCTGGCGTACCAGAAGATCATCGAAGGGGGGCAACGCCGCGTTCAGGCCGATGTAGCCCACACTCAGCGATTCGAACTCACGAAGTTCCCGGTTGAGGGGGCTGCTAGGATCCTGAACGCGGTCCAGGTCCGCCAGCCCCACGCCGACGATGTCGATCTCGTCCGTCTCATACATCGTCATCGCGCTACCGCCCGAGAGGACGTAGGTAATGCGCTCTACGGAGGGTTTGGGGCTGCCGTGGTAATTCTCATTCGGGATTAGAACCAGCTTCTCCCCAAAACTGTACTCTTCCAGCTGGAAGGCTCCCGCGCCGTTCGGATTCTTTGTGGCCCACAGACGACCCTCCTGCTCGATGGTCTCCTGGTCCACGACGTAGGCCGTGGGATAGGTGAGTTTGGCGAGGAAGTACACCTTGGCCGCATCAATCTGGACTTCGACTGTCTGCTCGTTCACCACTCGGATGCCGCTGACCTCACTGGATTCCCCACGCAGTTTGTCGCGGCAGCCAACGATATCGCCCAGATAGGTATCGGCTACCGGGGATTGGGTGCTGGGATCACAGGCACGCTCGATAGAATATTTAAAGTCCTCTGCCGTGAGAGGACTACCATTCGCGAAGCGTACCCCTTCGTTCAGGAAGAAGGTGTAAAGTGTGCCATCGTCGCTGACTTCCCACTCTCTCGCGATGTCTGCTACCACCTCTAGCTCGGTGTTGAGTGTCACAAGGCCACTGAATATCTCGACGATATAGGCGGCGGAGGTGGCATCGCTGGCAAGCGCGGGGTCCAGCGTGGGAGGGTCGGCACCCAGGACCACGAGTTCGTTCGAGCTTTTACGGACCGTTGGCCCGCCCTCTTCGCCCCCGGTGCTTTCGCGGGGTTGCTCCGAGTTGGGTCCGCTCTCCACACCCACCTCTCCCCGCTGTGTGTTGTAAAAGGCCATGCCCCCAACACCGAGGACACAAAGAAGCGTCATGAGGCAGAGCCCGACCAGTGCGCCGAGGGCAATCAGCCATTTTGTTCGATTATCTTCCATAGGGTACTCTCATCCCTTCAGGTTGCTACAAAGTAATTTGGGGCATAATTTACAAGCTAGAGTTAGGTGGGGAACTATAGCATAGCGATTTTTCGCGTGTCAAAGCCCTCCCGTCGTCAGGAGGTCGGGCTGATATGACGCCGCGCCTGGGCTCTCGATTCGTGAAGTGCCTTGGCGGCCTCCTCCAACAGCTGCTCTATTGTCAGCGAGGTATGAGGAGGGGCCTCTATCACTCCCGTCGTGGGCTCGACCTTGAACCAGGTGCCATCCGGGAGCAACAAGCCAATGGCGGATATCTGCTCATGGACCCGTTTCTCGACGACCTTTGCCTGCTCCAGAGTCGTATCCGGAAGGACCAGCAGGAATTCTCTAGTCTGCCAGCGACCCGCCCAGTCATAGGGGCGCAGGCTCTGAG
>JACCSL010000599.1 GCA_013812995.1 Ardenticatenales bacterium
CGCATGCAGTCGCGTAAGTTCAAGCCGAAAAGATAGTGGTCAGCGGTCAGCAGCCAGCTACGACATCCCGGATAGAGAAATAAGAGGAGCGTTATGGAGGAGGGGAGAGATATCAGCGCCATCCTGAGCACGCAGGCGCTGGCGCGGTTGGCGGAGGCTATTCGCGAGCAGGGAGTCAGCGTCGACCTTGGGGAAAAAGGCTGTCAGGTTGAGGGGGAGGTGCTTTCAATGGGCTGTACCATTGTGGAGCAGCGTACGCGTGCCTCGGGCGACTTCCTGATGAACCTGGGCTTCCAGGCGGTGCCGGGCAGCGCCCCGGCGCTTGTCATCAAGGATACGGTGATAGGCGTGGGTTCTACGTGGGAGGCAGCCATTGATCGGGCGGTGGCGCTCTGGATGGAGGGTGTCTGGCCCGTGCTGCGCGCTGCCTTTCTCAGCGATTCCGAGGCCGCTCTCAGACGCTTCTCGCTGGAGGCAATGAACTACGAGGCCAATCGCCTGGTGACATGGCAGGTGCTCGCCGGGCCGCTCCAGGTGGTTGGCACTGACGCGGAACGTCTCTTCGGCCAACTGGAAAGCTCGCCGCCCTTCCCCCTGCTCCTCGATGAGCTTATCACGCTGCTGGAGGCACAGACTCCCCGCGCCTACTGGCTCCGGCTTTTTCTCAGCCGCCAGCCGGATGGCACCCTGGCGGGAGAAGTGCGCGTGAACCATCAGCCCTGGGACGCCGGGCTCTGGGCGCTGCAACGCTTCGACTGGCCCACGCTCCCCGACTACGCGGGCTTCCGCCAGGTCATCCTCCTCCAACCCTCCGACTGAGAGAGCAGCGAGGTGGAGTGCACCATCAATTTTAGGCACTGGCGGTTCGCGAACATCATTGTTTTGACGGTGGCCTTTTTCGCCCCCTGGTTTTTCAAGGATGTATCTGTCTTCGAGCTCATGTTCACGCTTGACCGACCGGCTCCCTCAACCCTTTTTCTCCTCTTTTGGCCGCTCTACATCATCCTGAATGTGGTTAAGCTCCAGTTTGGATGGAATGTATGGCTGGCTCAGCTTGCCAATGTCTGCCTTGTTATAGGCAGCAGCCTTCATCTCAATATGATACTCCTCCTGTTTTTGATGGAATTGGATTCGCGCGGGCTTTTCGGATGGGGATTCTACCTGGCGCTGCTTGGCTACCAATCGAGTATCGTGCTAGAGACAACCGAAAGCGCAAGCCCAATAACACAGCTAGGGATTATCCTCGGTAGCATTGTTGCCATCTATGCTATCTGCACCCTCCCTACCTTCCTGCTTGTACAACCTTAACGGAGCGATTCCCATGCCTGACTCTCTTCCCGCCCCCGAGATCATAATGGCACCCTGCTACTCAAGCTACGCGGCCCGGAGACTATCAAGAATGTCGTGAAGCGCGAGCTCGACAAGGCACCGCTGTCGGGCGTCGGGCTCGGCGCTTGATGGTCGGCTCCCGTATGCCAATTGCCGTACGACAAATCCGCTAAACAACCATTGCAATTCTGTTATCTTTCCGCCACCCTGGTTTCAACCGATTTTCACCCCATAAGCCTTTACTTTCTCTGATAGTCCACACTGAAAAATAAACACCTTGCCGAAGGTTGGAGGAATTTTTATGAAAGCCCGCAGCTTTATCGCGCTGTTGCTGCTGCTCCTGATGCTGCCCGTGACAGGGCACGCGCAGGAAGCGGAAGACGTGTCTTCCCCCCAGGTTGCCACTTTTGAGGTCGAGCCCGCAGAGTTGGCGGGCTTCGAGCAGGCGGAGCGTACCCTACGCCTCACCGATGCCGAGGGCACCTTGCTGAGTACGAGCTATGCGCCCGGCTGGGAGTTCATCGCCGTGGCGGCCACCTGGCAGACAGAGTTGCCCCACGACGCCAAGCCCTTCCTGGAAGTCCGCGTCAGCGACGATGGGAAGAGTTGGAGCGAGTGGAGCGAGTTGCCCGTCGTGGACGCGGATCGCCCTGACCACGCCCCGGCAACCTTCACGGAGTTGCTCTTTGTTCAGGGCAGCGAGGTGCAACTGCGTGCCTCGCTGCAAAACCCTGGCGGCGAGTCGCTTGCCTGGGAGGGGCTGCGGCTGACTGTCATCGATGGTCGGCCTGGCCCGAGCGCCGAAGATCTCATGGCCCGGAACCCTGCCGCCGTCCATGCCGAGCCCACGATTATCTCGCGCGCGCAATGGGGAGCCAACGAGTCCTACCGCTTCACCAATGGCGGGGCAGAGGTCTGGCCGCGCGAGTACGCCACGCCGCGCGCGCTCTTCGTGCACCACACCGCGACCTCGCCCTCCGCGCCGGACCCCGCCGCTGCCATGCGCTCTATCTACT
>JACCSL010000609.1 GCA_013812995.1 Ardenticatenales bacterium
CCCCTGAACTATTACCTTGACATGATAAACTTATCCCTATAATGGGTTGGATATATCTAAATAATAGAGCGAATTGCTTTGTCCTATTGGCTACGTAGGATCTTCTCAAGAGTCTTTGCAGATTGCCGACTATTTGCCTCGATATCCAACAATACATATATAACTTCAGCAGAAAATTTGAATGTAAACGCAGATAACAGACTGGTAACAAATGCGAATGCCATAAGATAAACATTACCACTAGCTCTTGATTCTTGAAAGATCGCCAATCCGGCCAAGATCGATAATATTGCAATGCCTGCAAAGAGCCAAGCAAATCCCTGAAGAGAGGAAGCCAACACCCTGATAGCTTGGTAGTTATTAATACGGGATGGTGAATAAGTGATTTCTTTATCACCGGAGATGATTGGTGTAATGCCAACGTTTTCACGCAAGCGCCGCTCCAAGTCCATCTCAGCCTGTAAGGTGTTATAGTTCGTGAATTCTTCAGCACTAAATAGATCCTGGTTATCCTCCTCACCGACATTCCGCACATCTTCAACTAAGCTTATGATACAACATACAGTGATTCAAGCGGCGGAATCCACTAGATATTGTATAGCCCGCATGTGCTGAAAAGAAAAGGGGAGACAGTCGTCAACTCAGTCGAATTATTGCAGATCGCTGTAGACCTACATATAGGATCAAGTCTGCTATCACCCACTATATCTAGTGGTAGCTTAATTACAAAATCCGTAGAGGGGTATGCGGAATGTGGGTCCTCACTATATGCATTATCGCGGTCCGGTGAATTTGTGACCTCTTCATCACTTTGGATAGTCGGATTGGATGCAATATATGGTGAAGCGGATTCCGATTTTTGGGGAGTTTTTGATGTCTTACCTCCTATTTCCAATAAATCTTCCAAGTTATTTTCTTTATTGGTCATGATTAACCCTCCTTGCTTTGCTTATTGAAAAGAACATAAAAAAAGATTGCAAGACCACCATGAGATAACAAAAGCGCGAACTGTAACATATATCCCCCTATACGAATACCAAGCATTGCTGCTAGAATGACGAGCAAACCAAATCCAGTGGTAACCAAAGCAATACGGGTCGCGTCCTTGAGGTTCATGTTTTTTAAGTAGTCCATTGAATTCTCCTAAAAGTGGGGTTTGGGGGTAGAAAGGGTGCTTGTTCCAGAGGTGGCAGTACTTGTACCTCTTAAGTTAGCTCCAGTATAGATTGGACTTTTGACAATTTTAGGGCACTTCAAGAGGGGCCACAGATTGTTTGCAGGGAGAGCGGGTAGCGCCTGGAGAGCAAAGTCGGAATAAAGTCGGGGTTTGGGCGATACGCCCCTGGTGCTCAAACCTCGACTTTATTCGCCGCACTCATTCCTGTGAGGTGTTTTTCTCTCTACAAGGGCCTCCTCCCTACCCACCCCAGAGGGCAATTTTTGTCAAAAGTCCAATATAGAGGGCTGGCAGAGTAAACACAAGGGGGGTGCAACCTCATGCCAGGGCAATCGCATACTCCGAAGCCACGTCCGCCAGGGGTTAGAAACTCCTAGCTCCTTCCTCAATTACCCATCGGTCATCCCATGCCGCGCAGGAGTACCGAGGATGCTATCCGCTCGCTCCCCTATTCCTTATCAGCGTGTTTTTCAGCGACGAGGGCAATCAAGGTGCGTAGTGCATGATTGACCGCTTGTGAATCCGGGAAGTACTCCCACACATCGGCATCAAGAACCACCATCTTTTCACCGAGAATTTGTCTTTCCGTGAAAGTCCCATCGTTGTGATAGACTCGGAGCGTATAGCCTTCCTCTCGCATCCTTTTGGCATACTTTCCACGTACGCCACCCTCGAAATTGTACTCCGGTCGCATCTCGTCTGTGCTCTCCTCGGTATCAATAGGAATCTGCTGCTTCATACTTCCTTCTTTCCTCTCGTGTCGCTTTGCGCGCGCTGATCAGACGAATCTTTGCGTCCCGTTCAGTATAGACCACCACGAGGAGCGTTCCGGTGTTAGCCCGTCCAATGATGATCAGTCGTTCTTCGTCATCTGAATGATTAGGGTCGGTTATCATGATTGAGAAGTTGTCGGTGAAAACCGTTTGCGCCTCATCAAAGCTAATACCGTGTTTGTTGAGATTCGTCTGCGCCTTGTTCTCGTCCCATTCAAAGAGCAGCGACATAGTGCCCCACTATGGATGTTGGCCATTCGGTTAAGCAAACCAATCGTACCCCAGCGCCACTTGGCTGACCAAATATTTGCTCTACCCTTGCCTCACTCTCCCACCTTCCGGCAGTAGCAATATGTGAATTGCTGGACGGTGCCGAAGGGGGTCTGGTGTGTCTCTTTCTCATGTTTTAGCAGGGAGAAGGGCTCGCCAAACTCCGCGTGCAGCTCGTCGGGGCGGTAGCGCATGACGGGGAGGCCGCTGCACTGCGTGGGGCCATCCTCGGCGAAGGTAGCAATAATAACGTGCCCGCCCGGTTTCACTGTGTGCAGGACGGTGCGCACATACGCCGCGCGCGCCTCCTCCGTCGTCAGGAAGTGGAACACCGCGCGATCATGCCACAGATCAAAGTGCTGCGGCGGGAGTGACACGGTCGTAATGTCCGCCTCTATCCACTGGACCTGGACTGCCAGTGCCCCGAGGCGCTGCTGCGCGGCGACCAGCGCTTTAGCGGAGAGATCGAGCACGGTTACATCCGTGTAGCCGTTCGCCAGCAGATCATCGACCAACGTGGAGGCACCGCCGCCCACATCGATGATCGCCGCGTCCGACCCGGCCCCGCTCTCGCGAATCAGGCGGAGGGAAAGCGCCGCGTGTGGCTGAAACCAGCTCACCGCGTCGGTGGCCTTCGTGGTGTATACCTGCTCCCAATGCTCTTTCGATTCCATGCGTTCCTCCTGATGGCGATTGTGCTTGATACAGCTAGGGGTTCGCTACCCGCTGAGCGAGATAGTGCTGGATTTCGTCAGCGGCCTGCTTATATCCGCCGGTTGCCCGGAGCATTTGCTGGACCTTGACTGCTCCCGCTCGGTAGCTCGGCTCCGATAGCAAGATGTCCACGGCGGCCCGCAGTGCCGCTGCCAGAATCCGCCTGCCCTTCATCTGCGCATCGATGATAATCCCCGCCCCCTGTGCCTTCGTGCATCGTGCATTGAACAACTGCTCGATGTGATGGGGAATTAGCACGAGTGGTACCCCATAATATAACCCCTCGTGAACGCTGTTGATTCCCCCATGCGTGATGAACGCATCGGCGCGCTGGAGCACCTCTAGTTGCGGCACGGAAGGGCGCACGATGAAATTGGCCGGGATGGGGCCCAGCTGCTCAATCTGTGTGTGTTTGCCCACGGAGAAAATCACCTGTGCTGCCATATTGCCGAACGCCTCGAAGCATTGCTGGCAAAAGTCCATCTGGGCCTGATGAATCGTACCCATTGAGATATAGATTACCGGGTGCTGCGTCACCTCGTCAAAGGGAAAGGGCTCGCCGCGCGTTTGCAGGTTGATGGAGGGGCCGACAAAGCGAAAGGTCTCATCAATGAGGGGCGTGTCCGGCTGGAACTCGCGGGCGGTAAAAACAAGGCTCAAGCCGCCCCGCACCGGAAACACATCCCCTGGAGGAAACGACGCGGGGCCATAGCGGCGCACCAGGCGAAACCGTCCAGCCAGAATCGCTGGAACTTTTGGGAGGGCCTGGCGGAGTAGGCCCAGCATCTCGCGTGGGGACATGGCCGCCGAGGGCAGGTCCAACACGAGGGTGCTGATCGACGAGGCGTCGCGCAAGGAGAGGATATTGCAGGCCATTTTTCCCCAGAGTGCCGTCGAGTCGAAGAGCACAAGGTCCGGGGCTTCGCGGGCGAGGTCATCCAGTAAGAAGGGAAGAAGGGCTTCCGTGGCCCGCAGAAGCAACACTGAGACATTCACAAGATTGCCATCGTGAATCGCATCGGCGAGCGTGGTGGAGGTCAGGGTCGTCTCTGGGTAGGCGCGGAAGGTAGCTCCTGTGCGCTCGATCTGCGGGCGAAACTCCTCGGTGTTGTAGTAGAGCACCTGCTCGCCGCGTTGGACCAATTCCTCTACCACGGGCAACGTGGGATTTATGTGCCCGTGGGCAGGAACATTCAGATAAACAATCTTGCTCATTGCGCCAGCATTCCGCGAATCGCGTCTAGCACCAACTCCGGCTGATCCAGGGCGATGTTGTGGCCGCTCTCGCTGGCTTGAACCAACTCTCCAAGGCTGGAGAGGGTGGCGAGCTGCTTCTGGAGCGTCTGCCAGACTTCTTCGGCCTGCGCCGCCTGCTCGGGGGAGGCCCCTCCGGCGGCAGGCGCGGTGAGGCCGTGGGTCAGCACCACCAGCGGCAGGTCGCCCAGGGGCTGCGTCTGGCGTACCTGCGCCTCGCGCTGCTCCGTCGCTGCTTCTTCCGTGAGCAGGGCATCGAAACACTTTGGCTGCCCCTCTACCGCCAGATAGGCGGCGTGCGCTTCAGGCGGGAGGGTCTTGACCAGGAAGGGCAGGCAGGGAATTTCCGGCGCACTGGCGGGGTCGCCGCCAAGGAGGCGCAATACACCCAGCCGCGTCAAGGTACCGACCACCGAGAAGACAGCTTGGTTCTGGGAGGCCACATTTTGCCCCACCTCGGTCTGGGAGCGAAAATCCTCGGGCTCGGCATCCACCAGCAGCAGCCCGGCGACCTCGTCGGGGTACGCGTCTCGGTAAATTCGGGCATATTGCCCCCCTCTGGAGGCTCCAACAAGCACATAGGGCGGCTGCTCGCCCGCGTTTGCCAGCAGCGTGTGCAACTCCTCGGCGATACGCTGCCCGTCGCGCGGCAGCGCCCCCGCCTCGCTCCATCCAAAGCCCGCGCGGTCATAGGCGCATACCCTGGCGAGCGTCGCCACCTCGCGCTGGAATGCGTACCAGTGGGCGGACCAGCCCCCCGCGCCCGCTTCGAGAATAACGGTTGGCTGATCCGCGCTTTTTTCGCCCAGGCAGAAAATGTGCAGCCTGTGGCCGCCGACATCCACTACCTGACCGGGCGGGGCCACGCTGGCTAACGCCTGCGCGCGGGCGTTGGACTCGTAGAGGGTGCCAAGAATTGCCAGCACCACCAACAGAAGCAGCAGGCCAAGCAAAACGCGCCCGGCCTGCACCAGACAGCCTGCGCGTTTTGGCGGTGGAAGAGGGGGCGTCGTTTCCATAAAATCTCCACTTGTGGAAGAGAAGCGGGGCACTATGACATGGATTTGCCGTGCTGATGCGCGTCAGGGAGTGGTGGGGGCGGAAGGGGCGCGCAGGGTGTGAAACCAGACCCAGGCAATGCAGAGCAATTGAAGCGGCAGGCGGAGCCAGAGCACCGTTGGTGACACGTTGATGCCCGGAATGCGATGGAGGACCATGTGAACATTCACCGGAAAGATCGCGATGAGGAGCAAAATTAGCCCGATGCCCGAAAGGCGGCGGGTGGCAGGATGCAGAACCCCCAAACCGCCCAGAATTTCCAGAACCCCGCTGGCGGAAACCGCTGCCTCGTGGTACGGAATGTAGGGGGGCATCACGCGAAGATAGAAGCGGGGATTCCAGAAGTGGTTTGCGCCTGCCACGATGAAAAAGAGCGATAGGACGATGCGCCAGAATAGCATCATGCGCGCGCTTTCTCGTTGGTGAGATCACTCAATAGCTCCAGCAGGGGCGTAATCGTCTCCTGCGCGCACGCGCCCATCAGGCAGATTTGAATCCAGTTGCGCGCCAGAAGATAGCCGCTCTTGTAACTGAGTAGATAGCCAGCTACCTCCAACTGATCGCCCAGCCAGCGAGAGTTAATAGAGGGGGGGAGCGCCAGGGTGATGACGGCAGGCGACGAGTGCTCAGCAGGGGCGACCATTGAAAAGCCGAGCGCCTGTAGCTCCGTCTGGAGCCAGGCCGCCAGCCGTTGAAGCCCAGTAAAGCGTTGCTCCGGATCCAGCCGCTTGAGCGAGGTGTGCAGCGCGTAGAGCAGATTCGAGGGGCTAGTGAAGGGAACGCCCTCGTTGCGAGCGTAGTAGCCCAGGTCCATGTAGCGCGGCAGCGCCTCCGGCTGGGGCTCAATGGGATGATTGTAAAAAACAAGCGCGAGTCCGGGGTAGGATGCCAGACCCTTGCCACTGACCCCCGAGGCAAGATACACCTGCGACAGGTCCACGGGTACGGTGCCAATCGCGCTGATGGCGTCCACGCACAGCGCAAGGCCATGCGCCTGGCTGATCTGCGCCAGCCGGGCCTCGTCGTTCAGCACGCTCGTCGAGGTCTCACAGAGGACATACCACAGCCAGCGCGTGTCGGGGTGCGCCGCGAGGTACTGCCCCACCTGCTCATAGTCAAAACACGCTCCCCATTCGGCTCGAATCACCTCAAACGGGAGGCGCGTTCGCGTCGCCTGGTCCACCAACCGATCCCCAAATTCCCCATTGCTGAGAATCAATCCTCGGCCAGGGAGCAGAGAGAGCTGTGCGGCGATGGCATCGTTGGCGAGTGTGCCGCTTCCCACCAGCAATTCCACATATCGGGCACCCACCAGGGCGCAGAGCATCTGCTTGGTGTCCTGTACGTCTGCCACATAACGATCTGCCCGGTGTGAGATCGGGGCCGCGTTGAAGGCCGCCCGCACCTCGGGATGGATGGCAACAGGGCCGGGCAGCAGATTGACGGGCTCATCCTCCAGCCTGGGGAACACTCGTGTGGTAATCGTCATGAAAGTCCTCCGTCGTGGGTGTCCGCTGCAAGCTTGGCCCTGGCTTTTTCCAGCCAGGCAGCACTCTCGGGCACACGCTCTTTTCGTAAATACATGGGTTGATACAGCGCTTCGGCGGTGCCTACCAGCGGGCCGAATGGCTCGAAGCCAAAGCGGCGATACAGTTTTTCCTGTCGAACCGTTCCGGAGATAAGAGCAAGATCGTACTCGTGAGAGAAGATGTATTCTCCCGATTTTGCCATAATTCCGCCCAGGATGGTGGCCTGGCGGCGCGAGGGGACAATCGCCAGCAGGCGAATCTCGCAGAGGGAGCGGCCCGGCGGCAGGTAGCTGTCGAGGTTCTCTAGCTTGCTATCCAGCGAGAAGGGGCGCTCGCCCCGCACCGCGACCATCCCGAGCAACGCTTGACCATCCAGGCAGATGATATAGCTGTTTTGCTCGTGGAACTTGTCCACGAGCCTGCCCTCGGGGTTGGATGTGTGCTGGGGAATTTCTTCCACGAAGGTCCGGTAGTTGAGCCGATGAATCTGCTCGAACTCCCAGGGTTCTGTTGCAATCTTATAGACGAGTGAAGACAAGGGGATGCCTCCCTAAATAAGTCGGACGAATAAGACTAGCGACTGGCACGAGGTGGGGAAATCGTGAACTCCCAGGCGATGGTAACGCCAAGCGCGACCAGAATCGCCACCAGCAGCCCCTCGGCCTGGAGCGGCGACACGCCCGTGCCAAAGAGTCGTACGATGCCGGGATTCAGGGCGATCAAGACAACGAGACTATAGAGCGCGATGGCCGCCCAGTATCCGCCCTGAAAAAGCCAGCCGTGGAGGGTATCTTTGACAGCGGAAATAATAGAGAAGGTGCTTACGATGCCCAGCAGCCCCGCCGCCACGAAGACGCCGCGCCACAGCAGCCCACTGTCCCCACCCAACATCGACCCTAGCCCCATGATGGCGGGCACGAAAAAGGAAAGATGGACATTATACGCCATGCGGCGATAGGTGGGGTCAGGCACCCATTCCTCGCGCCGCAGTTGAACCACGGCCCACCACAACCCCATTAACGTGAAGCAGAAACTGGTGACGGTCTCGTAAAAAGCATCCATTTGGTACCCTCCTCATTATAAACCCCGCCAACCTTACGGGAGAATCAACCGTCGTCAAATTAAGCGATACCCCCACCCTACACCCGCATGGCCTCCGCAGGGACGATACGCGCGGCCCGCTCCGCCGGATAGAGCGCGGCAAGCATGGCAATGGCCGGGCCGAGCAGCAACGCCACCCCCGCGAGCAGCGCCCCCG
>JACCSL010000629.1 GCA_013812995.1 Ardenticatenales bacterium
CCTCTGTACTGCGGATAGAGATCGTCGAAGATATCCTCGATGCGTCGGGCATGAGCCTTGGAGGAACAGAAGAAGATGGTTTTGCCGGGTAGCACGCCGTTGGAGTCCTTGATGCACTCTTCCATGAACTCCTTGACGATCAGCACGTTAGTGCCTTTGTTGGTGACCTGCTTTTCGAGCTGCGAGCCCTCAAAGTCAATCTCCTCGACCTCTTTGCCCTCCAGCAACAGCCGTTTCTGCTCTTCCAGCTTGATGGTGCGCTTGCTGATCCCTTCCGCTTGGAAGCGGGTCTGGATCTTCATCAACTGAAAGCTACACAGGTAAGGTGGTACATTGTTGACCGCTTCCTCGAAGGTATAGGCAAAGGTTGGGATGCCGTCCTCGCAATGAAAGAGTTGGAAGGTGTTGTGGTCGATAATATCGGTCGGCGTGGCGGTCAGTCCCAGGGTGATGGTCTTGAAGTAGCCGAGTACCTCTTTGTAGGTGTTGTAGATGGAGCGATGACTCTCATCGACCACGATGAAGTCAAAAAAATGTGGTGACAGGTGCTGCGCCTCGTCCCGGATGATGTTGAGCATTGTGGGATAAGTCGCGATATAAATGCGCCGGTCCTTAGCGATTAGCTTTTCACCGACATTCGGCCAACGCGGCTCGTGGGGCAAATACTCCTTGAAGGCGGTCAGCGCCTGTTCCCGTAGTGCAATGCGGTCAACCAAAAACAGCACTCTTTCCGCATGTCCAGCGCGTATGAGAGCATCGACTAAGGCGATGCAGGTGCGGGTCTTGCCGGTGCCTGTGGCCATCACCAGCAGGAAGTCACGCCTCTTCTGCTCGATGCCTTCCAACACCGCGCGAATGGCCCGAATCTGGTAGTCGCGTCCTACAATGGAAGTGTTGATCAGTTCCTGGGTCAGCGGTTTGCGGTTGCGGCGGATATACTGAAACCGCTCCAGATCGTCGCGAGTCGGGAAGCCAACCACCTTACGAGGCGGATAGTTACCCAGATCCCAGAAATAGATGTCGTACCCATTGGTGTAGAAGCAGAAGGGGAGCTCGCCACCCAGCTGTTTCTGGATGTTATAGCAGTATTGCTTTGCCTGCTCGCGGCCAATGGCGGCATCCTTGCTCGATTTCTTGGCCTCGACCACAGCCAAGGGTCTGCGATCTTTGCCGAGCAAAACGTAGTCGCTAAATTGATGTCCGTCATACTTGGAACGCGATTCGGATACACCCTCAGGAAAACTACTTTGTATATCAAATTCTTTGATAACCATAGAGAGATCATCAACATTCCACCCAGCAGCGAGAAGATGCCTATCAATAAGCTCTTTTCTTGTATCAGACTCGTTCATATCCTTGGCCTTATCCCATGGACGCATCGCGGGGGGCATAAAGGGGGAGCAAAGCGGCATACGTATGCTACCATCGAAGCAACTGCTGCCAGACCCCTGGTGGTTGGTCAGGCTCTGGTTGGTGTTGGTAGCGCTGGTCAGAGTCGGCTTCTTTGCCATAGCAAGTATAAGAGGAGACAAAGGGCATGGTCAATCTTCACTGATGCTGCAAAGATTAGACGTGGTCCAGCAGCTCCACTAACTCCGCCAGGGCGGCAATCTCGTAGGTGAGGGGCAGGCGAGCGGGACGAATCTGAGCGGTCGGGTTGTACCAGCAGGTGTCAATGCCATAGTCCACCCCGCCCTGCATATCGGAGGTGAGGCTGTCGCCGATCATCAGCACCGCACTCTTCGCCGGAGAGCCCAGACGGGCCAGTGCCGCCTCGAAGAACTCCCGCCGGGGCTTGGCATAGCCGACCTCTTCGGAGGTGACAAGGTGCGCAATGTGGTGGCGAATGGTCGAGCAGGCGAGGCGGCTGTGCTGCACGATGTGGAGTCCGTTGGTCAGAATCGCAAACCGATAGTGCTCTGCCAGGGCGTCGAGTACCGCCTCGGCTCCATCAATGAGTTCAGCGCAACCTGCCAGGTGGTTCACATAGGCGATGCTGAGTAGCGTCACCGTCTCCAGCGCTGCCTCCGGTGCAATGGCCGCCAGCAGCCGCTCAAAGCGCTGCACACGGAGGCGGGCCGGGGTGACCTCGCCGCGCTCCAGGGCCTGCCAGAGTTGGAGGTTGATCTCGCGATACAGCGGCAGGTGCGGTGACTCGAAGGGCAGGCCAACGTCAGTCAGCGCCCTTTGCAGGGCGATCCCCTCGGAGCGGTCATAGTCGAACAGGGTGCCATCGGCGTCGAAGAGCAGCCACTCGTAGCGTTGAGTCATTCGTGGAGGCTCCGCTGTTGAGCCTGCTTAGTCTGCCCGATGAGAGATTTGTGTCGCTGAAGATTGCACGAATAGCACAGCATCAACTGCCTTCTTCGTGGACTTCTCCTACTGTTATATCGTGGGACTCACTGCTGGTGGGGCCAGTAGGGTTAAGAGGAAGGGGTAAGAAGTCCAGGTAGCCCGCCAAGGTCATTAAATCCTGGTAGATGCGGCGTTGGTCCCCCTCAGCCTCTCCAAAGTATCTGGCTAATCGCTCCAAAACATCAGGGGTAGGGTGTTCGGTCTTTCCCCGCATGATATTGTGAAGCGTGCCCCCGGCGACTCCCGCTGCATCTGCTACTGCATTAATGCCTAGAGAGATACGGGACATGAGCTGTTTGACATAGCTTGCAAGAGTCATGAGAAGACATTCACCTGGTTCACTAGAGAGAGTCCCATTGTAGTGTGCAGACAAGCGAATAGCAACAAGGTGTTGACAAAGGTGTGGACAACCTCTATACTGTCTATTCAGATAGATAGACAAGAGCTAAGAAGAATGAAACTGCTACTCCAATATATAGAACCCCTAACAGAATCGGCCAGGTGCTCCCTTTCGCCAACCTTGAAAGCGAAGTTGTTAGCTGAACTTCACCGTGACAAAGCACGCTACACCGTAAATAACAAACTCTCTGAGGCAGAGGTTCAGCGTTCTGCTTTGCGTGTCTTTTTTCTGCTGCGAGAGAGTCATCCGGAATTGTTTCAGCAATTACGGGATAGCAACTCTGAGGATCTGATTATTCACCGAGTGCAATAATTTTTAACCCTTATATCTATTCAAATATATAGACGAATTAAATACTCTACAAGAGAACTCCTGCCAAATCGACTACGACTCTTCAGCTTTTATAGCCCTATGAAATATGTTGGGCATCCAAACATTATTAAGTTGCTTACAAACTCTTAAAGGAGGTCCTGCCTATACTCAGAGATCGTCCGAACTAAACACTAATTTATAAAGAAAGCCCCGCCAGTGCGTCAACACCGACGGGGCCACGCCCACCAGAAAGGATAAGTTTCCGGTGCACAAACTCATTTTGCTTAAACCCTGCCTGTCTGCCAAACGCCGCCCGCGTCCTTGCCCCAACTGCGGGGAACCCATTGCCCGTTGCCAGGCCCCTTCCATTGCCTTCATCGCTGCCATGCACGGTACCAGCAGCGCCTGCTGCCTGCGCTGCACCCT
>JACCSL010000632.1 GCA_013812995.1 Ardenticatenales bacterium
GGATAGGGTCGTGCGCCCGGTAGACCGCCCCCATTCCGCCCTGTCCCAGCTCCGCGACGATCTCGTATTTGCCTACCGCCTGTCCTATCAGTGACATACTGGTTGCTCCCGCTCTAGCACTGTCCCTGCTTCTCTGCCAGCAGGGGCTCTTTTGGAACATTAGTGAGGCTGCATGAGGTGTCAAATCTTTGCCTCAACTGTCGTTCTCATGTATATTGGTCCGAATATTCAGCGGATAGCTGTTAGACGATTAATAAATCAGGAGAGGAAGTCCCATGCAGGTCATGTTGATTCAGGACGTAGTCAAACTGGGCTACGTTGGAGAGGTTGTCGAGGTAAAGAACGGCTATGGCCGTAACTACCTCATCCCCCAGAAACTTGCAGTCCCCGCCACGAAGGGCGCGCTCAAGCAGGCAGAATTGCTCCGTCAGGCCGCCGAAAAGCGCCGCGCGCGCGATCTTCACGGGGCGCGTGCCCTGGCCGCAGAGATCAATGCCATCAGCCTCCGCTTCGAGCGCAAGGTCGGCGAGAAGGGCCGTCTCTATGGCTCGGTGACGAGCGGCGAGATTGCAGAGCGGCTGGAGACCCAGCTTGGCCACGAGCTGGACAAGCGTAAGGTCGACCTGCACGAGCCCATCAAGATGCTCGGCAACTTCACGGTTCCCATCAACATCCATGCCGATGTCGAGGCTGCCGTCAAGGTCGAGGTGGTTGGTGAGAACGGTGAGACAGCCGCCGACTTCCAGGAGGAAGAGGCCGCCGTCGAAGAGCCGGTTACCCCCGTAGATATCCAGCCCTACGCGGAGTACTAAACAGCCCTGCTTTAAAAAAGAGCGTCCCAGCGACGCTCTTTTTTTGTTCCCAACGGCGTGCTAGTCGATTCGTAGTCTTTCCATCGCGATGGTGGAGGGCTGAAATCCCAGCTTTGACCAGAACTCGCGGCTATCTTTCCCGGCACGAAGCACCCAGGTAATACGAGGGTCCGTGCCGATCAACTGTAGGATCAGCTCTCGGCCAATTCCCTGCCCGTGGCAACTGGGATCTACCGCGACCATAGAGACGTACCCGTTGGAGACCTCATCGCAAAGCGCGCGGGCAAAGCCGCGCAGTTGATCTCCCTCCCATGCACTCATGGTGCGGTCACTGTTGGCAATCAAGAGGCGGAATCGCTCAGGATCATCTACGCGCCGTCCCCACCCCAGGCGCTGGAGAAATAACCGGACCTGCTCGCTCTCCGCTACGGCAATCGCTCGATAGATCATAGGCTTGGAAATCCTCCTAAATGGGGGCAGCTTTGCAGCACGCCCTGCGCCGTGTATAGTTTTACCCATGTTTTCCAGGAATATAGTAGCGAAAGGAGGGAAAAGCAGGGCATAAATCTCGCTCTATAGCACAATAGCCAATTGTGTAAACGATCAATTAAAGACGCAAGAAGGGGAGTAGCTACCAGCCCCAGGCAGGCTGGAGGTGAAATCGTCAGTACGGCGTGCCATTCACGACCCGGTTTCACCAGTCAGATCGCATAAGAAGCTGACAAGCAAGACCTTCGAACCACGAATCTGGGTCGAAGGGTAGTCTGTGAACATCAGTCGCCTTAGACTCAGGTATATCCGAACAGTCGAAGGCTGTTTTGTCTCACAGAAGGAGAACGTCAGTGGAAACAAACATATGGTTCTGGGTCGTCTTCAATCTTTTCGTGCTGGGTATGCTCGCACTCGACCTCGGCGTTTTCAACCGCACCGCCCATAAGATTTCGGTCAAGGAAGCGGGCATCTGGAGCACCGTCTGGATTAGCCTGTCTCTCCTCTTCAACCTCGGTCTTTACTTCTTCGCTGGAAAAACGGTGGCGCTAGAGTTCCTCGGTGCCTATCTGCTCGAAAAATCGCTCAGTGTAGACAATATCTTTGTCTTCGTACTGATCTTCGCCTACTTCAATGTGCCTGCCATCTACCAGCATCGTGTTCTCTTCTGGGGCATCCTCACCGCCCTGGTTCTCCGTGGCACGATGATCCTTTTGGGCGCGGCACTCCTGACGCGTTTCGAGCTACTCATCACGGTCTTCGGGGCATTTTTGATCATTACGGGCGTTCGGATGGCCTTCCAGACCGAACATGAGATCGATACCGAGACGAACCCTGTGGTTCGCGCGCTGCGCCGCTTCATGCCCATTACCACTGACTATCATGGGGACAAGTTTACGGTAGTCGAAGCTGGCAAGCGTACTGCGACCCCCCTTCTCGTAGTCCTTCTCCTGGTCGAGTCGAGTGATGTTATCTTTGCCATCGACTCCATTCCTGCAGTCTTCGGTATTACCAAGGACCCGTTCATTGTCTACACATCGAACATCTTTGCCATCCTGGGCCTCCGCTCGCTCTATTTCCTCCTGGCCGGCGTCATTGAAAAGTTCCACTATCTAAAGCTAGGGCTTGCCGTAGTGCTGGTATTCGTCGGTCTCAAGATGGTGGCCGAGAGTCTTTCACCGTACTTTCTGGATCATGCTTTCCATGTTCCCATCGAGTTATCCCTGGGTTTCATCGGCCTTGTTCTGGGACTCTCTGTGGTCGTCTCTCTCATGTTCCCCAAGGAGCTTGAGGCACACGCGCCCACTGAGGAGCGCCCCACCGATATTCCCCCGGGCACCCGCCCTCCCGCCGATGCTCTCGACGGCACGCAATAGCCCTCTCACACCAAAACGGCCCGCTGAATCAGCGGGCCGTCACTTTTGATCTTTGCCCTTCCGTTTCTCTACTCTTCCGGCTCGATCACAAACTCCAGCGGATAGCCCTGTTGGCGCGCGGCATACTGGACGCGGAATACCTTGTCCTTCGCTTCCTGAAGCGGCATCGTGGCAACATACGCCTCCCCCTTCGTGTGTGTCTCCCAGGCTATGGCCTCGGCGCGTGCCTGATCCAGGCCAAACACGACAATCAGCGAGACAATCACAAATTCGAAGGTGGTCACATCATCGTTGATGATAATGACCCGATAGAGCTTTTCCAGATCCTCTTCCGAGACGGGGAGCACCTCGAAATCAATGATAGGCTTGCTTGGCGCTTCTACCTCTTGCAGACGCGGTATACCTATTCCACCCATAAGACCCTACACTCCTGCCACCACAAATGAGAGTTTGAGATAGCTGCCAGTATACCATAAAACTCTCAACATTGGAGCAGAAAGGGCGGTGCGTAGCGTATGAAAAGGTGCCAGGCCCCACACCCCACCGGCTGGAGCAGCCCGGCCAGTAGGCCCAGTTCCAGAAACCGATCCAGCAAAATCGCCCCGAAGAATACCCCCAGAAGTGGCAGTTCCAGTTGGGCGGAAAAGTAGAACCAGCGCTCTGGCAGAAAGGCATTCAGTACGCGCGAGCCATCCAACGGGCCAAACGGAATCATGTTGAAAGAGGCAAGCATGATGTTCAGCAGAAAGAACATCGAGGCAAAATCCCCCCAGGAGATGGATAGCGCCCCCACCTCTTGAGGTCGGAAGGGAAGCAGCTTCCATTGGAGGGGAATGGCGATCAGCAGCGCCAGGAGCAGGTTCACCAGCGGCCCCGCGATTCCCACAATCCCCATTCCGACCTTTGGCGACACCCCCTCGAAGCGCATCGGGTTCACAGGCACCGGCTTGCCCCAGCCCAGTCCCACGAAGAGCATCAGCAGCGTGCCCCATTTCTCCAGATGCGCCAGCGGATTCAACGTCAGCCTCCCCTGCTCCCGCGACGTCGGATCGCCCAGCAGCGTCGCCGCCAGCGCGTGCGCCGCCTCATGCGCCGTAAAACTCACCAGAAACGACCCCAGCAGATAAACCAACAACACCGGCGACTGCAATCCCACTAGAAGCATTGCCTCTCCATTCTATTATTCCCTGCTTCGCCCATGCACAAACCACGTTTTCCCGCATGAGCAATACACTCGTGCCATCTCTCTTCTACCCAATGATGATTTTGCACGACCCTCTCGCCCCTACCAAACCCTACCTCTTCCCCACCTCTAGCTTCCGATCCTTCCTTTCTCCCCATCCTTGCTCCTGCCGTTTTTGACATTCTCTGCATCCCCGCTATACTCTCACCCTAATCGTGGGGCTGTAGCTCAGTTGGGAGAGCGCTGCGTTCGCAATGCAGAGGTTCGTGGGTTCGAGCCCCACCAGCTCCACTCTTTTATTTTGGGAGATAGATAATGTCTCGTGTTACACGAACCTATTCCCCAAAAATCCGTGAACAGGCCCGTGCGTTAAGACGCGCGGGCTTTTCTTATTCAGAAATTATTGCGGAACTGGGTGGCGACATTCCCAAAAACACCCTTCAGGGCTGGGTCAAGGACATCACCTTAACAACCGAACAGCAGGAACGCATCAAGCAGAAAGAGTTAGAAGCGAGAACGCGAGGTCAACTCGCGGGGGGTCAGTGGAACCATGAACAAAAACGCCAGCGCCTTCAAGCCGCTGAAGAGTGGGCCGAACCTATCTCTGAGCGCGTTCTGCAAAATCGGGAAGCCCTCCTGATGACATTAGCCGCCTTGTGGCTTGGCGAGGGGGATAAGCGAGATGATGTGTTGGGGTTGGGCAACAGCGACCCTCGTATCGTTCGGGGTTGGGTAGATATACTTCGCCATAGTTTCGATATAGATGAGAGCAAATTTTCGTGCCAACTCCTCATTAGCGAGAGAATGCCTGAGCAGGAGTTAAAAGAGTTTTGGTCGGGTATTACAGCTATTCCTATGGAAAAGTTCCAACAGTCAAGTATTGATAAACGCCCAAAGCTCGTGCAACGTGAAGGGTATAAAGGTGTTTGCAAAGTCCTTTATTTTTCCGCAGCACTCCGCCGCCAACTCGGTGCCCTCGCCTGGCAGGTGCTTTCAAAATTTGACGAGTTAGAAAATAGCCGCTAAAATGTTTTCCGTTGTCGAGGGGGCTGTAGCTCAGAGGGAGAGCATCGCGCTGGCAGCGCGGGGGCCAAGGGTTCAAATCCCTTCAGCTCCACCTCATAAAAAGGCCCGGAAATTCCGGGCCTTTTTTGTTTTCTGCGGCTAATCAACAGCAATTCGACAATCGATGTTGACAATGACCCCCTAAGTCGCTATCCTGTTGCTAAGTGAACAGAGGCAATGACCAGGAGTAGTAGGCAAATCTCGTAGCGAGCCGCGAGGGTGGAAGGCGGCGCTGAGCGCCAACGAGAGCGCGCCGAACTCGCCTGGGAGCCGCAGCGGTGAGGGGCCATGCCCGTAGCCGCGCCGGGTGCGCCCGATACAGCGTCCACGAGTGTCGTCCCCATTTGGGGGCGGAACCAGGGTGGTACCGCGAAAAACCTTCGTCCCTGTGGGACGGAGGTTTTTTTATTTCCCCCCAAGGCGAACAATTTTGTGTAGGGGCGACAGCATTCGCGCCCAGATCACACCGATTGTAGACAGATGGTGCGAATGCTTCGCCCTTCTTGGCTCATCAGGTGTCATGTTATCAAGGAGGAGCGCAATGGACAGTCGATACGAACCGCAGGCCATCGAGGGCAAATGGCAAGAGAGATGGGAAAAAGAGGGAATCTATCAGGCGGATATGTCGTCCAGGGACAAGGGGAAGAACTTCTACAACCTGACGATGTACCCCTACCCCAGCGGCAACCTGCACACGGGGCATTGGTACGCCTACAGCGGGCCGGATGTGTACGGACGCTACAAGCGGGCGCAGGGCTACAATGTATTCTTCCCCTTCGGCTATGACGCCTTTGGGCTGCCCGCCGAGAACGCGGCCAT
>JACCSL010000636.1 GCA_013812995.1 Ardenticatenales bacterium
GGCATGATTTTTGGGAGCGTTCGCGCACATACTGGACGCGATATGGGTGCGGATGGTGGACTCGGGGTAGCGGGTGCCGCGCGACCTCATGCAGTCGATGACCTGCGGGATCGTTACCTCCTCCTGGCCGGTCGTTGCGGTAATCTCGCGAATGCAGCTTAGAATCTCGTCGCGACAGGTCATGGGGCATCATCTCCCTTCTTCCGGGCACGTACTATGCGCGCTATGGCCCTGGGTGGTCCAAGCCTGCTTTCGGGCACCCAGGCTGATAGATGAGTCCTGGCCTCGGGGTACAGCCAGGGTTGCTTCAAGCGAGCGGAAGGTGTCTCTCCAGAAACTTGTGCCAGGCTAGGGCGTGCTTCCACCAAGAGCGGTCTGTACCTGTGCCTGAATCGCCTCCCATAAGTGGTTTACATCTTCGTTGCCGAGGGCTGCGATGTCCTGCGCAAGTGCATCGACCTGGAGGAGAGGCGTGAGACCCCGCTGCTGCTGTTGCGCGGCGTTATAGACCATCTCGTAGATATCCGTCTCATGGCGACGGGCGCGCCCTTCGGTCCACGCCAGGAGCTTGCCCAGGATCACATCCTCGGGGCGCGCACACCACACGACAAGCGTCTCGCCCTCGGGTAGCTCCAGGCTCTGGCGAATGCGCCTCCCGAACGCCTCCTGGTAGCGCGGCTCCATCGACAGGGGAACCAGATCCGCTTTCTCGCCACGCGAGGTGTCAATGATATTGAAGAGGATCCCCATCTGAATAGAGTCTCGCATCTGCTGGGGATCGGCATAATAGTGCGGGAGAGGATACGCCGCTGCCAGGGTCTCAACATGGTCGGCGCTGAGGTCTACCACGATGTCGATGTCGTAGGTCAGGCGCGAGAGACCATAAAGCGTGGCAGCAAATGCCCCAATCATCATGTAGGGAGCCTGAATCTCCTCCAGCGTCTGCAAGATGCTGAAGAACAGGCTCAGATCAGCGGGGCGGTGGGGGGGCATACTCTAACTCCTCCAGAACCTTCAAATTGATCTCCCTGGCGGAGAGATCAGGGTACTCGCGGCGCAGCCGCCCACGAATGAGGCCAGCTACGATAGCTCGGGCACCCAGCAGACGCCTGACCCGCTGACCGGGGGTGAGCTGCTGGGTGAGTGCTGTTAGCTGAGGGTCAATCGGGTCAAATTGGTAGATGTCGGACATGGTGACAGCTCCGGTTGTAGTGGGTGAGGCTCGCTTAATTGTAGCCTTCCGTCATCAGCGTGAGAATGTTGGCGTTTAGACGGACCAGGAGTAATTCTCCGAAATCTGGCTCAGTCACGAACGATCCTGAGTGGAGATAGGGGCCTGGTGGTTGATCTTACGATGACCTGGTTCAAGAACAGGCAATGTCTGAGGACACATTGCAGAAAAATCAAGAGAGGACAGCCGCACGCACTGCAAAAGAAAGAAAAGGCATTTTTTGCCTGGGGCAAGGCGACGCTGCCAAACTGAGAAATCCGCAGGAGTTTGGCCTTGGGGGATACGAGGGTGGAAGACTCCACACAACTATGTACATAGCCAACAGTCACCAGGCTCGCGGCAGCCACCGGGCCGCTCCAGAAGCCCTCTGCCCTGCGGAAGTCGAGTCTGCTACAATTGCTGCATTGTCGCCTCTTCCGTTTGGGGTGTTTTGCTCAGGCGTCGCGTGGGCGCATCGGCACCGATGGGTGTAACAACCCAGCGGCTTACTGCGGAGAAGTACCCTGACCATTGCAGACCCAAGGAACAACATAGGGTTCTACACCATCGTCCAGGGGCCAGGGCTTCAGACGCTGTTGCGGCGGGTCGAGGAGCTCGCAGCCCGCATTGCTCGCCTCAAGGAGCGTGAAGAGATCGGGGACCTCTGGCAGACCATCCAGACCAAGCTCAAAATCGAGTGGACCTACAACCCCAACGCCATCGAGGGTAGCACCCTCACCCTGGGCGAGACCCTCTTCTTCTTGCAGCAGGGTCTGACAGTGGAAGGCAAACCCCTCAAGGATTTCCTGGACGCGCGCAACCACGCTGAGGCGGTTGATTTTCTGCACGAGGTAGTGGTGCAACAGCGGCCTATCTCCACCTCGCTGATCAAGCAGATCAATGCGCTACTACTGCTGGGCATCACCTCCACGCCCGCCATTGATCCGTTTGGTCAGCCTGTTAAAAAACCCGCCACACCCGGCGAGTACAAAAAGCTGCCAAACCATGTCTACAGCCCGATGTCACCATTCACCGCTATTCAGAACCCGTCCAGGTGCCCAGCGAGATGGAGCAGCTCGTCGGCTGGATCAATGACAACATTGATGTGCTGCACCCCTGCATCGTGGGGGCTATTGCCCATTACAATATGGTCCGCATTCATCCCTTTGATGACGGCAATGGGCGCGGTGCCAGACTCTTGATGAATCTGATTCTCCTTCGTAAACGCTACCTGCCAGCGGTGATCCGCGCGGAAGAACGTCGCGCCTATATCAACGCTCTGAAGAAGGCTGACGAAGGAAACCTGTCCGACTTCATCACCTTTGTGATCCAGTCGCTTCTGCGCACCGAGGAAGTCATCCTTCAGGATCTGGACCGTTCGTAACTGCCGCGAGTCCAGCAATCCTGTTCGCCTTGTTCTTTGGGGAGTAGGTGTGACTCTATACGGCACGAGCAGACGGTGGCTTGGTTAAGCGAAAACAGAGCCCACACCAGACGACCATCTATAATACATTTCTAATAGAGAGACCCCGCACCAGACGACCATCTAATACTACAACGCAGGGTTAGTGCTACAGGTAGTCCTCAACCAAGAAACGAGGACCGCGATGGAGCCCACGACCGACGACAGCTTGAGCGTACCGATGCTG
>JACCSL010000638.1 GCA_013812995.1 Ardenticatenales bacterium
CTATGATATTGCCAATGAGTACAACCGAGGCATCTCCGAGATTTTCCAGCGTGTCTTCGAGGCAGGGGCGGTGAGGTGGTAGCGTTTGAATCCTACACCACCGATCAGGCGGATTTCCAGGAGCCGCTCGCCCGCATCCGGGCCGCCGAGCCCGAGGCCCTCTTTCTTCCCAACTTCTCGGATGATGTTCTTCTCCAGACGCAACAGGCCCGCGAGATAGGCATTGCTGCAACGTTTTTGGGTAGCGACTCGTGGAATCTAAGAATTCTCGGCGGCCAACCGGAGGTGGAAGGAGCCTTCTACACCCACCACTGGCACCCGGACGTCGCCAGCAAGGCGGCTACTCACTTTACCCAGCGGTACCAGGAGCACTTTGGCGAGCCTCCAACCAATGTGGCCGCGCTGACCTACGACGCCTTTGGACTTCTCTTCCAGGCAATTCGCACTCAGGGACAGACAGACGCGGACGCCATTCGCGAGGGCCTTGCGGAGATCAGCCGCTATCAGGGAGTCACGGGAGAGATGGAATTCCGGGGAACGGGGGATCCGATCAAGAGTGTGGTCATCTTGCAGGTTCTGGAAGGAAAAGCCACGCTCTACCAGATAAGCGCCCCTGAATGAGCCCTGCTGGCAAAAACGGACGGACCCTATGGCTAACAAACGAATCGTGATTGTGGGCGGCGGCGCGGCGGGCCTGATGGCCGCGATCTGGGCGGCGGGCGAGCCCCACGAGGTGCTCATTTTAGAGAGAATGCCTTCGCCTGGCCGCAAGATTCTCATCGCGGGGGGCGGGCGCTGCAATGTGCTTCCCTCTCAGGTACGTGCCAATCAATACCACACGGAGTCCTCCCAGTCGCTGTTCAAGAAGATATTTCAAAGCTGGTCCCTGCCAGGGCAGCAGCGTTTCTTCGAGGAGACGCTGGGCATCCCACTCAAAATAGAGGAAGAAACAGGCAAGGTCTTTCCCACCAGCGACCGGGCCGCTGATGTGCTTCAGGGGCTGCTCAATGAGGCAATGCGGCGCGGGGCAAGACTCCGTGTGAAGAGCAGCGTCGAGGGAATCATCCGTGACGGGGCGTGCTGGCGCGTCTCCCTGGCGGAGGGCGAGACACTGGAGGCCGATGCACTTATCATCGCAACGGGTGGGCTCTCTGTGCCGAAAACGGGGTCGGATGGCACGGGAATTCGCCTTGTGAGGGCGCTGGGTCATACAACTCACACCCTCTACCCGGCCCTGACACCCCTGCTCACCACCTATCGCCCTCACCACGACTTGGCTGGCATCTCCCTGAATGTGACGCTATTTGCGCCCCAGGGCAACTCGATCAAGAAGGGCGAGCGGGCAGAGGGCGGCTTTCTCTTCACCCATCGCGGCTACAGCGGACCCACCGTGCTTGACCTGAGCCACCACGCGGTTCGGGCCAGGGGGTCAGCCGCGCAGCCACTGCTGGTGCAGTGGCTCCCGATGGATGCCGAGGCATGGGAGGCCCTGTTTTTGAAGAGTGCCCCCACCACTCACATCCGCACGCTGGTTCGTGCCCAGCTTCCCACCCGCCTGGCGGATATGCTTCTGGAGGAATCGGGAGCGATGGAGCGCACCGTGGCAGAGTTGCGCCGCGAGGAACGCCTGCGCCTCGTGGAGTGCCTCACTCGCTACCCCCTTCCCTATTCGGGCGACGAGGGATACAAGAAAGCCGAGATCACCGGCGGGGGCGTGCCTCTGGGCGAGATCAACCCTGTCACAATGGAAAGCCGACTCCACCCCGGTCTCTTTCTCTGCGGCGAGATTCTGGACCTCTTTGGCCCCATCGGGGGCTATAATTTCTTATGGGCGTGGGCCACCGGACGTTTAGCCGGGCAGGGCGCACGACACATTAGCGAGGTATGACACGGCGCGTCATTTGGATTTGACAGCTATAACGCGTTGTGTTATATTTTTCACATCGTCAATAACGCACTGCGTCAAGCGTGTCGCAGTATCCAATTTCACCCCATCAGGAGACTATCATGTACGAAGAAACCAAAGCCGGTTTGGAAGAAGCCCAAGTTCAAGTCAAGCACGCCAGCAAGACCATCATGGAGACGAACCGCTCCGTGCTCCGCAACTACCTCAAGGCGGCCTTTGAACTACAGCGCGCCGGCCTGGAAACCCTTGAGGCGCTTCAGAAGGGTGCCGAGGAACTGACCTTCAATGTGGTAGATCGTGCCGAGGAGATGCAGGACAAGGCCGTGAAGGGTGCCGAAACCCGCCTCCGCGAGAGTGCCCAGCGCCTCCGCGATGCCCGCGAGCGCGCCCAGGCCAACCTTGGCGAGGGTCGCGATGATGTGGAAGAGAATAGCAGCAAGCTCGAGAGCCGCCTCCGCGACGGTGCCGAGATTGCCACCAAGGTTGCCAAGGTGATTGAGACCCGGATCGAGACGATGCTGAGTGAGCTGCTCGACATGGGCCGCCGCGAGCTCGAAGAGATCGAGGACCGCATCGACGCGCTGGTTGATCGCCTGGATGCCGAGCTGGAAGATCAGGTTCACCCCATCACGAACTACGATGAGAAGAACGTGGACGAGGTTACGGGGGAGCTGAAGAATCTCGACGAGATGCAGCTTCGCACGGTTCGCGCCTACGAGGTCAGCAACAAGAACCGCATCACCGTGCTGCGCGCCGTGGACGAGCAGATGGCGGACCTCGCCCAGACCGAGCCCGTCAACTAAGCTCCTTTCTACAACAAAAAACCGTCGCCCTCCAGGGCGACGGTTTTTTGTTATTCCTGATCGGAGGGCGGAAAGGTGTCTGGCCTGAATCCCTCTTCATCCTGCTGATTCTTGGTTGCCATAATCAGTTCGTCCAGACGCTCTGTGAGATTGTCAATCCGGTGCGCCAACTCCTGCATATCGTCATGAGTCGGAACGTTGAAGCGTGTCAGGAGGCTCTGACTTGGGGTCGGGGTTTCCTCTTTTTCGCGCGGCTTGCGATCCTCACTCTGCTGGAGGCGCGCCATCAGGCTGGACTGCATCTGTTGCACCTGCTCTTCCGCCAGTTCGCCCTTTTCCACCAGTTCCTGCAAGCGGCGCTCGATTTCCTTCTCGATCATCGTGAACGCGGCAGTGGGCAGGGCAAAGGTTCGGCGCAGGAGGTCCAGGGGGGTCGGGTTGTCGAAGCGAATCATGCT
>JACCSL010000645.1 GCA_013812995.1 Ardenticatenales bacterium
GTTGGAGGCCAAAATGAGTTTTGTCAGCCAGTCAGGGCACCACGCACAATGTTTTCGGAATTCAGGTGGGCGTCGCGATCACGTTGCTGATTCGTCACCGCAACGGACAGCAGCAGGAGTCGCCTGCAAGGGTGTTTTATGCCCGTGTAGATGAATGGTGGCGAAAAGAGGAGAAGTACACCTTTTTGGACCAGACAGTAAATTTGACACATATCGATTGGCAGGAGTTATCACCTAGTCCGAAAGGCACATGGTTAACTGAGGGGTTACAAGAAGAGTTTGACAGTTACTTGCCAATAGGTAGTAAAGAGGCAAAAGCTGGCGTTACAGGAGCTACAGAGACAATTTTTGAAAAATACAGTCCTGCTATTAATACAAGTCGTGATGCTTGGGTTTATAACTTCAATCAAGAGGAGCTACAGAAAAGGATTCATCAGTTTATCGAATTTTACAACCAGCAATTATGGCTTTGGGGGAATAGGTTCGACAAATCCACACAACTTGACGATTTTCTACAGCATGATGATGTAAATATCAAATGGAGTCGAAATCTTAAACGCTATTTGAAACGGGGAATAAGCACGCAATTCACACAAGCCGCTATCAGACGTGGAACTTATCGCCCTTTTACTAAAATGTGGCTTTACTTCGACAACGTACTGGTTGATGAACAGGGAGCCAACGATACTTTTTTTCCGACAGAACAGACTGAGGAGGAAAACAGAGCAATTTGGCTTAAAGTAGGTTCAGAGTGGCCGATGTTTGCTCTCATAGTCGATAGCCTGCCAAATTATTTGCCGCAAGGTGGTGCCCAAACCTTTCCCTTCTACACCTATGACGAGAACGGGAGCAATCGCCGCGAGAATATCACGGACTGGGCGTTGCAGCGATTCCAGGGAGAGTACGGGGCGGACCTGAATAAATGGGACATCTTCCATTACATTTACGGACTGCTGCACAGCCCCGACTACCGCCGCCGCTACGCCGAAAACCTCAAGCGCGACCTGCCCCACATCCCCCTGCTCCCCGCCGAGGACTTCCACGCCTTCACAACGGCGGGCCGCGCCCTCTCCACGCTGCACCTGGACTACGAAAACGCCCCCGAATACCGCCTGCGCCACATCGAGCGACGTGATTTGCCCTGGTCCTGGCGCGTCGAAACCATGACCCTGAGCCGCGACAAGACACAGCTCAAGGTCAACGACGTGCTCACCCTCGACGGCATCCCGCCCGAGGTCTACGAGTACCAACTCGGCAACCGCTCCGCCCTCGACTGGATCATCGACCGCTACCGCGTGCGCCGTGACGCACGCAGCGGCATCAGCAGCGACCCCAACGACCCCGCCGACCCGGAAGCCATCGTGCGCCTCGTCAAGCAGATCATCACCGTCAGCCTGGACACCGTGCGCATCGTGCGCGCCCTACCGGGGCTGCGCGTGGAATGAGAGGGAGCGGTTGCCACCACCCGGAGTCCATGCGCCAAGCACCTGAGTGATTGACGCGGCGGGGCGGGCAGCATACGATAAAGCACGGAGGTATACCCAACATGAACGATACCAGAAGCTTGACGGTGGGGATAGCAGCGGACCCGACCCCGGACCTTGCACCGCCACCCCCCATGACAACAACCACAAAACTCGGGCTGGGCACGCTGGGGGCCGCGCTGCTCCTGGGGCTGCTGGGGGATGGACTGCTGCGCGCGTTTCCCTGGGGAATCAACCTCCCACTCTGGGTGGCCCTGCTGATCGCGGCGCTGTTTCTCCTGGCGCAATGGCAGCGCGTGCCGCTCACGGGGGGCGGGCGCTGGCTGGCGCTCCCGATTCTCTTCTTTTCCGGGGCCATCGCGTGGCGCGCCTCGCCCGCCCTGACCTTCTTCTCGGTGCTGGCGCTGCTGCTCTCGCTGGGGCTGGCCGCGTCTCGCACCCGCGCGGGGCGCATTGCCATCTCCGGCATCGCGGAATATGCCATGCTGCTCGTCTCGGCGGGGATCAACGGGATACTGGGGGCGCTCTTTCTGCTGTTTGGCACCATTCAATGGAAGACACTGCCCCGCCAGCGCTGGTCCGGGCCAGTCATGGCCATCGGGCGCGGCCTGGCAATCAGCCTGCCCCTCCTGCTGCTCTTTGGGGGGCTCTTCGCGGCGGCAGATGCCGTGTTCGATGGCATCGTGCGCGACCTGTTCGACTGGGACATCGACAAGATCTTCAGTCACTTCTTCCTGTTTGCGTTCTGGAGCTGGCTCGTGGGCGGCTTCCTGCACCAGACGCTCCTCTCGACCTTCGAGCTGCCGACTGGCATCGAGCGCCCTCGCTTTCTCTCGCTGGGGCTGATCGAGGTGAGTATGGTGCTGGGCGCGCTTAATGTGCTCTTCCTTGCCTTCGTGCTGGTGCAGTTTCGCTACTTCTTCGGCGGGGCCATCCTGGTCGAGGCCACTTTGGGGCTGACTTACGCAGAGTACGCGCGGCGCGGTTTCTTCGAGCTGGTCACGGTCGCGACCCTGCTGCTGCCGCTGCTGCTCCTACTCCACTGGCTGCTGCGTCGGGGTGAGGACAGGCAGCCAGCGCTCTTCAATGCCCTGTCGGGTGCGCTGATCCTGATGATGTTTGTCATCATGGTCTCGGCGGTCCAGCGGATGCGCCTGTACCAGACCGAGTTCGGGATGACGGAACTGCGCCTCTATACCACGGCGTTCATGGGGTGGCTGGCGGTGGTGTTCGTCTGGTTCGTGGCAACCGTGCTACGCGGGCGACGGGCGAGCTTTGCCAGTGGGGCGCTGGGCGCGGGCTTCGCGACCCTCGCGCTGCTCCTGGCCATGAACCCGGATGCGTTCATCGTGCGTAACAACGTTGCTCGGCAGCAGGCACCGCAGCCCTTCGACCGGGGCTATGTGACAACGCTGAGCGGTGATGCGGTGCCCGCGCTGATCGAAACGTTGCCCCAGATGAAACCGGAGGATAGCTGCCTCATCGCCTCGTATCTGCTGGTGGGCTGGTCCGCCCCGGAGGAGAAGGATTGGCGCACCTGGAACTGGGCGCGCAGCCAGGCGTGGGCAGCCGTCGAGGCCAACCGTCCCGCGCTGGAGGAAATGGCTTGTCCTGGTCGCGGGGACAGCGATTTCTAGGGGGTAATCGTCAACGTGAGCTCCATGCCTCGGCCCTCGTGGTCGGCCAGGGGGCAGTAAACCTGATAACTGCCTGCCACAAGCTCCAATGGCAACGGCCTGAATTCGCCCGGTTTCAGGGGCGTATCGAAGGTTCTGGAACTGCCAGCCCCCTCAAGCATGAAGTTATGCTCCATGCTGCCAGCATTGGTAATCTCGAAGGAAATTGGCCCGGCTGGCAGCGTGGGCGGCATTATGATTTTGTACTCCGCCAGTTGTACCTCTATGACGGTGCCTTCTGAGATGAGCGGCGTCCCCGGCAATGTGGCATCGGTGCCGGGCGTCACGCCACTCTCGGGCAAGCGCGTGGCCTCCGTAGAAGGCCCCACGTTGCCCTGACCACAACCCGCCAGTGCCACCAGCAGCCAAACGAGGAAGAGTAGATAGAAGGCTCGCGACATCGGTTGATCCTTGAGTAGGTCTAAAACGTAAAACGTAACTGGTTCTGCTGGAATTTGTGGTGAGTCCAAAGGTGCTGAGTAATGGCCCTCTCCCCCGGCCTGCGGCCGCCCCCTCTCCCGA
>JACCSL010000704.1 GCA_013812995.1 Ardenticatenales bacterium
CCCCTCTCCCGATGTCGGGAGAGGGGCCACGGAGCGAAGCGACGTGGGGGTGAGGGCTCGCATGGCACGCTTCCCGATCTTCCATACCACAAATTCCGTCAGAAGCTGTTACGTTTTAAACAACCTCACTTCCCGATACAGAAGCGCGAGAAGATGGCGTCGAGCAAATCCTCCGTCGCATTCTCCCCGGTAATCTCTCCCAGCGCATTGACTGCTGCGTGAAGGTCTATTGTCAGAAAATCGGCGGGGAGTCCCTGCTGTGCGCCCTCAATAGCGGCGGCGATGTGCTGGATGGCCTGCTGGATGGCCTGCTTGTGGCGCGGGTTGGTAATCAGCGCGGTATCGCCGCCGGTGGCCCCGCCCCCCATGACCATCTGCCACATCTGCTCCTCTAGCTCGTCGATGCCCAGCCCTGTCATGGCGCTGATCGGCACATGGGGAGCCTCTGGGAGGAGCGGCAGCGGCTCGCCTGGCTCCTCCACTGCCACATCCTGCTTGTTCTCCACCACAATCACAGGCCGCCCCGCGAGCGCGGCGGCGAGTGTATGATCCTCCGGGCGCAGAGGCTCGCTGCTATCCAGCACGAAGAGCACCAGGTTGGCCTGCTCCAGCGTGGCATGAGAGCGCTCCACGCCAAGCGCTTCCACCCGGTCCTGCGTCTGGCGGATACCCGCCGTGTCCGCCAGAACGATGGGAATACCGCGCAGGTTCAAAGACTCCTCCAGCACATCGCGCGTGGTACCGGGAATCTCTGTGACGATGGCCCGCTCATGGCGCAGCAGCCGGTTGAGCAGGCTAGACTTGCCGACGTTGGGCAGCCCCACAATGGCAACGCGCAGCCCCTCGCGCAGCAGGATGCCACGATCCGCGTTTTGCAGCAGGCACTCCAGAAGGGCCTGGACGGGAAGCAGGTCGGGAAGGATGTTCTGGGGAGGCACGTCATCTTCTGGAAAATCAATGGTGGCGGTCAGATGGGCCAGCACCGCCAGCAGGGCCGCGCGCGCCTCGCGAATCTCCTGGCTGAGTGTACCGCCCAGTTGCTCCATCGCGGCCTGCATCCCGCGCTCGGTTCGGGCGCGGACCACGTCCAACACCGCCTCCGCCTGCGCCAGGTCCAAACGACCGTTGAGGAAGGCGCGCAGCGTCATCTCGCCCGGCTCTGCCAGCCGCGCGCCGGCCCGGAGGGACAGAGCCAGGGCTTGGCGGACAGCCACACTGCCGCCATGGGCATGAATCTCCACCACATCTTCACAGGTGTAGGAGCGCGGGGCCTGAAACCAGACGACCATTACCTCATCCAGCCGCTCGCCCGCCTCGTCCACAAGGAAACCATAGCTCATCTGGTGGGAGCGCGCCTCCCAGGCGGGCGCAGCCGGACGGAACATTTGCTGGAGGAGTGGCAGCGTCTCTCTCCCGCTGAGGCGTACAATGCCAATCCCGGCCTCGCCCGGCGCGGTAGCGATGGCGGCTATCGTATCATCGAGCGAGTAGGTCATCTAGCGCATGACCAGCACAGGGCGATTCAGGCCAACGACAATCTGGTGCGCGATATCGTCCAGGAGGATGCGCCGCCAGCCACTCCCCTGATGCGCGCCGATGATGATAAGGTCATAATTCCCCTCGTTGGCCTCCGCAAGAATCTCATCCACCACGAGACCGTGGCGCACCTTCGGCGTCGAGGGATGTCCCTGACGCGAGAGACCCTGCACATCGCGCTGGAGCATTTCCCCTTCTGCCTCGTGCTCTCGGATCAGCGCCTCGGCATCGGCGTGGACGAGGTCGGTATCGACACCAAAGCCAGCGGTAATCTGGGACATGACGTGCAGCACGGTGATATCCTCTACGCCGTCCAGCAGATGCGGAAGCTGCTGCCCCACACGCTCGATCAGGGCCGGAGCCTGATGGCCGCTATCACAGAGCAGCACCCGGCGTACCTCGCCAATCTGCCCCTTCACCACCACGACCGGACAGGAGGCGTGCTCCACCACGCGCAGCGCCGTCGCGCCCAACACAAAACGGGTGAAGAGGCTGTGATACTGTTTCTCCCCCACCACGACCATCTGGTATGGATTCGCCTCTGTCTCCGCGATGATCTCCTCTGCGGGATGACCCACGCGAATCAGGGTTTTGTAGGGCGTATGGAGCGAGTCCAGCACGAAGCGGGCGCTCTCCAGGATGGTCTCTGCCTTGCTGCGCTCCTCGTCGCGCATGATAACAGTCAGTACCACCACGGTACCCTGGCAGACCGCTGCCAGGTGCGCGCCGAAGGTTAATGCAACGATAGAGTGGGCCGCGCCCCCCGTTGCCACCAATATGGACATTCCCTCCTCCTTAAAAAAACATGAGCACGATGGGAACGACGAAGATGCTAACCATGAATACCGTCAAGTTGCGGTTGTCACTCATCGTCCAGTCCACGAACCGCAGCAAGGCTCGCTCGTAGGCACCATAGTTCACTATCAGAATCACTGCGGAGACGATGCTCAACGAGACCATCTCTGCCAGAACAATCGTAAAGGCCGCCTCGTTTCCGAGTAGAACCGCCGCCAGCAGCGTGTCGATGAAGGTGCTGATGTTGGCTCCCATGATGTAGGGAATGATATTTTCGCGACGCACCATACCGCGCTGGCTCAGCGGCACCAGGATGCTCAGGGAGATGCTGACCGACATGGAAATTAACGTGATCCCACAGCCCAGCAGAAACATGACCCACGGCTTGTAAACAAACTGCGAGATCGTGCCGATTCCCTTCTCTTTCAACGTCATCTCGGGTAGGCAGTGGTCGAAGAGGTTGAAGCTCACCATGATGATGCCCAGCCCCACCAGAAAGAGCCCCCAACTTGGAAGATAGACAGCGAGGGCGTGGCTGATAGGGTCTAAAATCAAATCGGTCAGCCCGGAGAGCACGGTACTGCTCTGCATCTGGAAACCATCCAGCACCCCCAATTGCAGCAGGGTGATACCGATAAAGAGCGCGAAGAATTGGAGCGTCCCGGCCACGGAGAGGGAAAGCAAGCCCATCGCCAGGCTTGTGGAGCGGCTGCGACCCCGCAGGATGTAGATGAAA
>JACCSL010000706.1 GCA_013812995.1 Ardenticatenales bacterium
CCCCTCTCCCGAAATCGGGAGAGGGGACACGGAGCGAAGCGACGTGGGGGAGAGGGCTCGCATGACACGCTTCCCAATCTTCCATACCACAAATTCCGTCAGAAGCAGAAACGTAAAACGTAAAACGTAATGAGCTATGTGCGATCACACTGTGAAATCGCAAAGCTTTCAGAACAGTAAGGCGTAAAACATAACCCGTAACATGTCATATACAGCCGCTCTTTAACCATATAGGCCGTTTACGTTTTACGTTTTACGCTCCCGACAAACAACAGGGTAAAGCTATGCACTATCTCTATCGACCGTCACCAGCGGAAGAGCTTCTCGTGCGGGGGCGCTATGAGGTCGTAGACGCGCTGGGGGCGCATTGGGCCACGGAGGCGTGGGAGTGCTATCGCAACGGGGGCTCGCCAGTACAGAGTTGGCGCAGCGAGTGGCAGGAGGAAGCAGGCACCCGCCTGCTCACTCACACCGTCATCAGCCCGGAGGCGGTGGAGCGGCTCAAGATGCGGCTCCTGACGCCGGGCCTTCCCTCGCACACCATCACCGTGACCCCGATGGATGACGCGGTGATGGTGAACAATGAGGGTGAGATCAGCGAGATCGAGTTGCCGGAGGGGTATGGGCTCTTCGCACCGCTGCCCTCACTGGCGCGGCTGGCCTTCCCCTTTGATCTGGCGAGCGAGCAGCGCGAAATCGGGATGGTGCTCCTCCTGCGTCTCTATCGCACGGAGCGCCTCTACCTTCGCCCGGTGAAGTTTGGCTACACCGCGCTCGGGCTGCGAGAGTTCACGGTGCGAAGCGCAACGCTGCTCGGCAAGGGGTGGCGCATGGAGGTGCCAGGGCTGCTTTCGCAGGAGGGCTGGTTCGATAGAAACGGCACCTGCCTACTCTGGCGCGTTGAGGAGGGTAGCAGTGCCTGGGAAGCGCGACTGGTCGAGTGGATACGTTTTGGGTAGATGAGGGAGTTATGACACCGGAAGAATTGTTAGAAGAAATCATGTTGCTGAGCGAGGCAGAGCGATCCGCCCTGTTTGGCCTGATGCGCGCCCGCCCTGTGCTGCGCCGCCAGATGGAGAAGCCTACCGCACCGCCAGCGGAAGTCAGCGCGCCGGAGGTGCCCACGGTGGTGGATAGTACCCCCGACTATCTGATTATCTGGGATGGCGGCTCGAAGGGAAACCCGGGTCTGGGCTATGGCTCTTATCAGCTCACCTCGGTGAAGAATGGCAAGAGCCGCATCGAAAAGCTGGAGTTTCCAGGGCAGATGACCAACAACGAGGCCGAGTACGAGACGCTTATCGGGGCGCTAGACACCTTGGCCCGCAAGATACGCGAGCGGGGACGCGACCCTGCCCAGTACCATCTGGACCTACGCGGCGACTCGCTGCTCGTCATCAACCAGATCCTGGGCAAGTGGAAGGCCAAGGACGAGCGCATGGCCGCATACCGCGACCGGGTCCGCCAACTGCTCAAACAGTTCGGCGCATACACCATTCGGCACCATGACCGCCGCCACAGCGTCGCGGCGTTGGGACATTAGACGGCTAAAACGTAAAACGTAACTGGCTCTGATGCAATTTGTGGTGAGTCCAAAGGTGCTGAGCAATGGCCCTCTCCCCGGCCTTCGGCCGCCCCTCTCCCGATTTCGGGCGAGGGGACACGGAGCGAAGCGACATGGGGGTGAGGGCGCGCACGGCACGCTTCCCCTCTTCCATACCACAAATTCCGTCAGAAGCAGAAACGTAATGCGTAATGCGCCATGTACAATCAAGTTTTAACCACAAAGGCCGTTTACGTTTTACGAACATACAACTCGTAGAAGGAGACAACACGAATGACCGCCTATTTCAAGCCGGTATCCTCCAGGGTGGATTTCCTGGCGGGGGAGAAGGACGTTCTGAAGTTCTGGAAGGAAAAGGACATCTTCGAGCGCTCGATGGAGGAGCGCAAGGGGGGCACGCCCTGGGTCTTCTACGAGGGACCGCCGACCGCGAAAGGTAAACCGCACATCGGTCATGTCATCACGCGCGTCTACAAGGATTTGTTCCCGCGCTACCGCACCATGAAGGGGCACTTCGTGCGGCGCAAGGCCGGATGGGACACACACGGTCTTCCCGTGGAGATTGAGGTTGAGAAGCAGCTGGGGTTGAACGGGAAGGATCAGATCGAGGCGTTCGGGGTAGCGGAGTTCAACCGCCTCTGCCGCGAGTCGGTCTGGTCGAATGTGGACATCTGGGAAGATCAGACGGAGCGGCTGGCCTACTGGGTGAATCTGGAGGAAGCCTACGTCACCATGCGCCCGGAATACGTCGAGTCGGTTTGGGCCATCCTCAAAAATTTCTGGGAGCGCGAGCTGCTCTATCAGGGATACAAGGTGGTCCCCTACTGCCCGCGTTGCGGCACGCCGCTCTCCTCGCACGAGGTATCGCAGGGCTACGCCGATGTCGAGGACCCGTCACTTTATGTGAAGTTTCCGCTTCGAGACGAGCCGGGGAGCTACTTCCTCGTCTGGACCACCACGCCCTGGACACTGCCCGGCAACGTCGCACTGGCGGTGGGCGAGACTGTCACCTACCAACTGGTCGAACGGGACGGTGAGAAGCTGTACGTGGCGGCGGCGCTGGCAGAAAAGGTGCTCCCGCTAGCGGGTGGCAGTGAGTGGCAGGTGCTGAAAGAAGTCCAGGGTAAGGAGCTGGCGGGCAAGCATTACCAGCCGCTCTTCCGCTTCCTCCCCTTCGAGCAGGACGCGCACTATGTCGTCACGGCGGATTTCGTCTCCACGGAGGACGGAACCGGGATCGTTCACATGGCCCCCGCCTTCGGTGCTGATGACATGACGGTGGGGCGCAGCTACAACCTGCCCGTGCTGATGACCGTCGCGCCGGACGGTACCTTCATCCCCGAGGTGAGACCGTACGCGGGGATGTTCGTCAAGGATGCCGACCCCGTGATCGTGCAGGATCTGCGTGAGCGTGGGCTGGTGCACCACAACGGCAGCTACGAGCACTCCTACCCCTTCTGCTGGCGCTGCAAGACACCGCTGCTTTACTACGCCCGCGCCACCTGGTTCATCGAGACCACGCGCTACAAGCATGAGTTGATCGACAACAACAACAAGATCAACTGGATGCCGGACCACATCCGAACCGGGCGCTTCGGCGACTGGCTGGAGAACAATGTGGACTGGGCGCTGGGTCGCGAGCGCTACTGGGC
>JACCSL010000707.1 GCA_013812995.1 Ardenticatenales bacterium
GCCCTCTCCCCCACGTCGCTTCGCTCAGTGTCCCCTCTCCCGAAATCGGGAGAGGGGCGGCTGAAAGCCGGGGAGAGGGCCTCGCTCGCAGAATCACGACATTTGAATCCCCCTCCCCAAAACCTACCCCCCTTGTCAGAGAGGCGAAAAAGTAAGAAACTGTAGGGGTGCTAAGATGAAGATTGCGTAAAACTTACGGGAAGACCCCTGATACCCCATGAATGCACTTGTTCTCTTGAACCCCAAGGCTGGCTCCGGGCGCGCGCTGCGCCAGTTCCGCGAGATTGAACCGCTGCTGCCCACCCTGCTGGATGACTTCCTCGTGGCGACCACGAGCTCGGCGGGGGAAATTACCAAGCATTTGGAGAGTGCCCTGGCAGCGGGCTACGATACCATTCTGGCGATGGGCGGCGATGGAACCAACTTTGCGCTCATCAATGCGCTGGCGCAGTTCCCCGGCCATGACTTCACCATTGCAACGCTGCCGATGGGCTCCGGGCGAGACTGGGCACGCACGCTGAAAATCCCCCAGGACCCCGAGGCCGCTCTCCGCTGGATGACCGAGGCCACCCCGCGCCCCGTGGACCTGGGCTGTATCCGCTACGACGGCCAGAGCCAGCGCTTCCTCAATGTGGCAAGCGCCGGGCTGAGCGGCGAGGTGTCAAGGCGCACCAATGTGCCCGTGAAGCGTCCGTGGACCTTCCTCCAGGCCACAATCACAACGCTGTTGGAGTTCGACGCGCTGCCAATGCGTGTGACGGTGGATGGCAAGGTGTGGTACGAGGGGGGAGCCTTCCTGCTGGCGGTGGGAAATGGACAGTATTTTGGGCGAGGGATGCATATCTGCCCCGAGGCGAAGTTCGACGATGGCTTCCTGGATGTGGTGCTGGTCGAGCGTATGAACAAGCTCAAGGTGCTGGCGGCCCTGCCCAGCCTCTTCCAGGGAACGCATATCCGGCGCGCTGATGTTCACACGCGCCGCGCGCGCCATGTGCTGGTCGAGGCGATTGGCCCGGATCTGGGCATTGATATGGACGGTGAGATGGCAGGGGGACGGCGCGTGGAGTTCGAGGTGATGCCCCACGCGCTTAAGATGTTGATAAATTCTTAATTTTCCACCAGAGGAGAGTCGTCTATGCGGTATCTGATTGACCAGCAATCCTATGAGATGCTCAAATCGCGCAACGATCACACCCCGGATTGTTTCGTGCGCCCCGGTGAGTATCTCCACCACATTTATATCGAGGGTGTGAAATATGTGGTGGCGCGTGCGCTGAAGGAATGTATGATCGAGGCGACACAGCGCAAGGATACGGAGGCGCTGAACCACCTGCAACTTCACAAAGAGCAGCTGGATATGCTCGCGACGGAGGCGCAGAAGAGTGGCGCGTTAGCGGGCGCACGCCTGCTTGGCAACCCCGCGCCCGTTGATGATGAGGAGACGGAGGCTTCCAGAAATACGTGGATGCCCCCGATACCCCAGGAAGCGGAGAACACCGGCCTCGCTCGCTCGCTGCTCTTCGAGATGATCCTGCGCGTTGTCTATAATCAGGGTCGCCCCACGGGCGGTACCATTGCCCGCACCCTGCGCCTCCCCTACCGCCTCGTGGCCCCGCTGCTGGACCTGATGCGCCAACAGGAAAATCTGGAAGTGGCGGGCCGCAACGGTCTTGGCGACATCAACTACGAGTATGTGCTGACCCAGCGTGGCGCGCGCAACGTTGAGGACGCGCTCAAGAAGACAGAATATGCGGGGGCCGCGCCGGTTCCCTTCGAGGAGTATCTGGCGGCGTGCAAGGTGCAGAGCATCAAGGGGATCGAGGTCACGCGGCGCAACATTCGCCGAGCCTTCAGCGACCTTATCATCAGCGAGCCCGTGCTGAACGAGATCGGCCCCGCCATCAACTCCGCCTCCTCTATTTTCCTCTTCGGCTATCCCGGCAACGGAAAGACCAGTATCGCCGAGCGCATCACGCGGCTGCTGGGCGATGCGATCTACATTCCCTACGCCGTGGAGGCGGGCGGGCAGATTATCAAGTTGTTCGACAAGACCCTCCACGATCTGATAGACATAGAAGAGTCGGAGGGGCTGACGCCGCCCTACGACCTGCGCTGGGCGAAGATCAAGCGCCCCGTCGTGGTGGTGGGCGGCGAGCTGACGATGCCGATGCTCGCCCTGAACTACAACGAGCAGGGCAAGTTCTATGAGACCCCGCTCCAGATGAAGGCCAACGGCGGTATCTTCATGATCGATGACTTTGGTCGCCAGCAGGTTCGCCCGATGGACCTCCTCAACCGCTGGATCGTGCCGCTGGAAAAGCGCTATGACTATCTGACAACCGTGGCAGGCACCAAACTGGAGATTCCCTTCGACGAAATCTTGATCTTCTCCACGAACCTGGACCCCAACCAGCTGGCGGATGAGGCGTTTCTGCGCCGCATCAAGTTCAAGATCGAGGTGCGGGACCCGGACGAGCCGCAGTGGCGCAAAATCTGGGAACTCGTCTGCAAGGGGCGCAAGGTCAAGGTCGATCACAAGGGAATCGATTACCTCATCGAGAAATGGTACAAGCCCGATGAGCGCCCCTTCCGCATGTGCCAGCCCCGCGACATCCTGGACCAGATGATGAGCATCGCCAAGTACAACATGGAAGAGGTCACCTTCAGCCCCGATCTGATCGATGCGGCCTGCGCGACCTACTTTGTCAGCAAGGAGAAACGGACTTTCGGGGCGGCGGTGCGCCTGGATTAGCGAATGGAGGTCAATATGTCGACACAAGAAAACAAGTATCGGTTGGTGACACGCAGCGATATGGATGGGCTGGTCTGCGCGGTGCTGCTCAAAGAGCTCGATATGATTGACGAGATCAAATTCGTCCACCCCAAAGATGTGCAGGACGGCAAGGTAGAACTGACCGATCACGATATCACCACGAATCTGCCCTACGTCGAGGGGGTGCGATACGCCTTTGACCATCACTTTAGCGAGACGTTGCGGGTAGAAGGCAATCGGATGAACTACATCATCGATGCCGACGCGCCCTCCACGGCGCGGCTCCTGTACAACTACTTTGGTGGCCGCGACCGCTTCCCCATGATTCCCACGGCGCTCGTCGATGCCGTGGACTAGGCGGACAGCGCGCAGTTCAGCAAGGACGAGGTACTCTTTCCCCAGGGATGGGTGCTGCTGAGTTTCCTCATGGACCCCCGCACTGGCCTGGGTCTCTTCAAGGACTTTAGAATCTCGAACTACCAGTTGATGATGGACCTCATTGATTACTGCAAGGAGCGTGAGATTGAGGAAATTCTTGAGCTGCCCGACGTGCGGGAGCGGGTGGCCCTGTACCTGAAGCACGAGGCATTATTCAAGGAGCAACTGAAGCGCTGTGGAAGCCAGCGCGATAATCTGGTGGTGCTCGATATGCGCTACGAGGACGAGCTTCATCCCGGCAACCGCTTCGTGGTCTATGCGCTCTTCCCCGACTGCAACATCTCGATGCACGTCCTCTGGGGGCAGAAGCGAATGAACACGGTCTTTGCGGTCGGGAAATCCATCTTCAACCAGACCTCCCAGACGAATGTAGGCGAGCTGATGCTCAAATATGGCGGCGGAGGACACCAGGCCGCCGGTACCTGCCAGGTGGACAACGACCACGCTGCCCTGGTCAAGCGCGAGCTGATCGAGAAAATCACCGCCGACGGCTAAACGAACAAAACCCCTTCCGAAGACGGAAGGGGTTTTTCATTGTGAATCACATTCTCTTGTCCTATAATCTGCCCATTCCAACAGATAATTATAGATTAAGAGATGCGATGATGCACCCAATTCCAACCTTACATGACGGCCTGCGTCTGGCGGACTGGACGCAGACGATGAAGCGCTCCGTGCTCCGCGATATGATCGCCGTGGTGTCGCGCCCTGGTATCCTCTCCCTCGCGGGCGGTCTCCCCGCCCCTGAACTTTTCCCCACCGATGCTTTCGCCCAGGCCGCGAGCCATGTCCTGGCAACTGACCCTCGCGCCCTGCAATACTCGCCGCCCTTCCCGGCACTGAAGGCTCACATCGTTGATCTGGTGGCGCAACGAGGGGTTTCCTGCACCAAGAACGAGGTGTTCATCACAACGGGAGCGCAGCAGGGCCTCGATGTGCTGGCACGGCTCTTCTTGAATCCCGGCGGCCAGGTGCTCGTCGAGGAAACCGTGTACACGGGCCTCCAGCAGGTCATCGCGCCTTTCCAGCCTGAGATTTTGACGGTGCCCACGGACCTGGAAACGGGCATGGATGTGGACGCCGTCGAGGCCCTGCTGCGCGAGGGCGCGCGCCCGGCCTTCATCTATGTGATTCCCGACGCGCACAACCCGCTCGGGGTGAGTATGAGCGCGGAGAAGCGCCGCCACCTCGTGGAGCTGGTGCGCCGCTATGCGGTGCCCATCATCGAGGATGACCCCTATGGCTTCCTCTGCTACGAGCAGCGCCCCGAGCCGCCGCTCCGCACGCTGGACAACGAGTGGGTTTTCTACCTCGGCTCCTTCTCCAAGATTCTGGCCCCAGCGGTTCGCACCGGCTGGATGATCGCGCCCGAGGCCCTGATTCCCAAGCTGACCGTCATCAAGGAAGCCAGCGATTTAGAGAGTTCTGCGTTCATGCAGCGCGCCATCTCCGCCTTCCTGGACGCGGGGCATCTGCCCGGCCACCTCGCCACGCTCTGCCGCGAGTATGGCACGCGCCGCGATACGATGCTGCGCGCGCTGCATGAGTGCTTCCCCGCCGAGGCACGCTGGACCCGCCCGACGAGCGGTATGTTTATCTGGGTCGAGCTGGCACCCGGCACCGACACCGCCGCGCTTCTGACGCGAGCCGTTGAGCAAGAGCAGGTCGCCTTCATCCCCGGCCACGCCTTCGCCGTGGAGGGGCGCAGCCACGCCTCGCACTGTCTCCGCCTCAACTTCTCCAATGCCACGCCGGAGCGCATCGAGGAGGGAATCCAGCGCCTGGCGCGAGTGATTCGGAGGGAATAATGTCCTCGCAACCGAAAAGTTACCTCACAGCAGAAGACTATTTAGCTCTTGAGCGCCAGGCCGACTACCGGAGCGAGTACTATCGTGGAGAGATATTTGCGATGGTCGGAGCGAGCCGGGAGCACAATCTGATCTCGCTTAATATTGCCGCCTCCTTTCATCGGCAGCTCGCGGAGCACCCATGCGAGGTATACACCAATGACATGCGTGTGAGGGTCAGCCCGACGGGTCTGTATACCTACCCCGATGTCATCGTCGTCTGCGGCAAACCACAGTTTGGCGACGAACAAAACGATACTCTCTTGAATCCGACGGTGCTAGTAGAGGTGTTGTCGGAATCCACGGAAGCCTATGACCGAGGAAAGAAGTTCGAGCACTACCGCACCCTGTCTTCTCTCTCGGACTATCTGCTTGTCACCCAGGACGCGTACCACGTCGAGCACTTCGCTCGCCTTGCGGACGGACAATGGTTGCTCTCCGAGGCGAAGGGGCGCGAGTCGAGTCTCCGCATTGCCTCGATAGCGTGCGATTTGGCCCTGGATGCTGTCTATCATAAAGTCGAAATTCCCTGATCTACCACCCATCCTCACAGGAGAGCCTCAATGGAAGATTTCCTACCTATCAAACGCATGGACCATGTCGAGATGTATGTTGGCAACGCCAAACAGGCCGCACACTTCTACAAGACAGGCTTCGGCTTCGCCCACACCGCCTATAGTGGGCTGGAGACGAAGAACCGCGAGAGCGCGTCCTATGTGCTGGAGCAGCGCTCTATTCGCCTGGTGCTGACGACGGCGCTCGGCCCCGATTCGCCCATCGCGCGCCACGTTCACCTGCATGGGGATGGCGTCGGGGTGATCGCGCTGGAGGTTCCGGACGCCGCCAGCGCCTACCAGGAATCGACGAAACGGGGGGCAACGGGCATCATCCCGCCCACCGAGGTCGAGGACGCCAACGGCGTGTTCCGCTACTCAGCGATTCGCTGCTACGGAGAGACGATCATCAAGTTTGTGGACCGCTCCGACTACAAGGGTATCTTCGCGCCCGGCTACCAGCCGCGCAACGGCTTCGGTGAGGGCAAAACGGGGCGCGATCATCGCGGCGTGGGCTTGGCGCACATTGACCACATGGTGGGGAACGTGGAGTTGGGGGCCATGAACCGCTGGGTCCAGTTCTTTGCCCAGACGATGGGCTTCTCGCAGCTCATCCACTTCGATGACCAGGATATCTCCACCGAATACTCGGCGCTGATGTCGAAGGTCATGCAGGATGGCTCGGGCAAGGTCAAGTTCCCCATCAACGAGCCTGCGGAGGGCAAGAAGAAGTCCCAGATTCAAGAGTATCTGGATACTACATTGGCCCCGGCGTGCAGCACCTCGCC
>JACCSL010000729.1 GCA_013812995.1 Ardenticatenales bacterium
CCCCCGAGCGCATGGAGGTTGATCTCTTATGGGGGAGCGCGCCGTGGGTCAAGGAAGCTCTGGCTCATCCGCGCCAGGACGGGGCTGGCTACCCTGTTTTGGACCTGCCCTACCTGATTCTTATGAAGATTGAGGCATCGCGCGCGGTTGATTTTGGAGAGCTGACCCGCATGTTGGGGCTGGCTTCCGACGAAGAATTAGGGCGGGTGCGAGAGGTGATTAAAAAATACGCTTCCGACGCGGTGGATGATCTGGAATCCTTAATCTACCTGGGCAAACTTGAAATGGGGCGGTTATGAGTATCTCCTTTACCGACCCGCTCTATCTCTGGGCGCTTCTGCTCATCCCGCTAGCATGGGGGCTGGCCGCGCTGGCTCCCCGCGCTTTGCCACCGCTACGCCGCCGCGTTAGCCTGATTCTGCGCACCCTCGTGCTGGCTTCCCTGGTGCTGGCGCTCTCGGGCGCGCAGTTGCGCCGCTCCGTGGATAACCTCACTGTGGTTTTCCTGGTCGATGTGAGCGATTCCATGCCTCCCGGCGCGCGCCAGGAGGCCGCTGCCTACGTTCGCGCGGCCATTGAGGCGATGCCCGCCGGGGATCGGGCGGCGGTGGTCGTCTTTGGCAAAGATGCGCTGGTGGAGCGGACCGCCAGCGAGTTTCGCCGCCTGGACCCGCTGGCGAGCGTGCCGGTCAGCACGCGCACCAACATCGCCGACGCGGTGCAGCTGGGGCTGGCGCTTCTGCCCGCTGACATGCAGAAACGCATTGTGCTCCTCTCGGACGGCCAGGAAAACGAGGGCAACGCCCGCAGTGCTGCCGATCTCGTGGCAGCCCGCAATGTGGTACTCGACGTGATTCCGCTGGGCGGTGGCAGCACCGGCCTCGATGCCCAGGTGACCTCGCTAGACGCGCCCGACGCGGTGCCGCTGGGGCAGCGCTTCGAGCTGGTGGTGCGGCTGAATGCCACGAGCGACACTACCGTGCGGCTGCGCCTCTTTGGCGACAGCCAGCTTTTGTTTGACCAGGCCGTGGAGGTACCCGCTGGCGGCACCAGCTACCGCATCCCCGTCGAGGGGGCCGAGGAGGGCTTTCGCCGCTATCGGGCCGTGATCGAGGGGGCCGGAGACACGCGCCCGCAGAACAACGAGGCCGCTGCCTTCACGGAGGTGACCGGGCAGCCGCGCGTGGCCGTGGTTACCACCAAGCCGGACGAAGCAAGCGCGCTCGTCTCTGCCCTGGAAGGCGCGGAGATGAAGGTCGATGTGCTGGCCCCCAACGCGCTCCCGCAGAGCCTGGAGGCGCTCCGCAGCTACGACAGCATCGTGCTGGTCGGGGTTCAAGCCCCGGATCTCCCCGCCGCCACGATGGCGCTGCTGCCCAACTATGTCCGCGACCTGGGGCATGGCCTGGTGATGATCGGCGGGCCGGAGAGCTTTGGCGCGGGTCAGTGGCTGCGCACCCCCGTAGAGGAAATTCTGCCTGTCGATATGGAGGTTCGCCCCAAGGATCAGCAGGCAAACGTCGCGCTGGTGCTGGCGGTGGACAAGAGCGGCTCGATGGGGCGCTGCCACTGCGATGACCCCAACAATGCGGGCCAGCAGCAGCAGCGCCGCGAGAGTGGCCTGCCCAAGGTAGACATTGCCAAGGACGCGGTCATCCAGGCCACCGCCGCGCTGGGCTCTATGGACTTCGTGGGCGTCGTGGCCTTCGATAGTGCGGCGCGCTGGGCGCTGGAGACGCAGCGCTTTCCCGGCCTGGCATCGCTGGAGCAGGCCATCGCGCCCATCGATGCCAACGGCGGAACCAATATCTTCGCGGGCCTTGAACTGGCAGAGGAAAGCCTCGCCGGGGTCGATGCGAAGGTAAAGCACATCATCCTACTCACCGATGGTTGGAGCCGCGCCGGGGATTTCAAGGCGCTGGCGGAGCGCCTGGCCGAGGAGGGAATCACCTTGAGCGTCGTCGCGGCAGGCTCCGGCTCCTCCAATGACCTGGCCGCGCTGGCCGAGGCGGGGGGCGGGGCCTACTACCCGGCGGCGGCGATGGAAGATGTGCCGCAGATATTTCTAAAGGAGACGATTCGCATCGCGGGCCGCTACATCATTGAGGAACCGTTCGTCCCCACGCTGATGAACACAAGCAGTACCATTCTGACGGGCCTACCCCTGGATCAGCCCATACCTCCCCTGCTGGGCTACAATGGCACCACGCTGAAGGGTGACGCGACCCAGATCATGATGACGCCCCAGCAGGATCCGCTGCTGGCGACGCGCCGCTACGGGCTGGGCCGCACCGTTGCCTGGACCAGTGACCTTTCCGGGCGCTGGGCCGAGGAGTGGCTTGAGTGGGAGGGCTTTGCGGACTTTGCCTCGCAGATGGTCGCGTGGAGTTTCCCTGATCCGGCGTCGGGCGATCTGCGCG
>JACCSL010000734.1 GCA_013812995.1 Ardenticatenales bacterium
GGCATGACCTTGCGCCCCTTGCCCCAGCCACAGCGGGACAATTCCGGCTAGTCGCCGAGACCCGTCTCTACGACAATGGCACGATGATCCGCCACAGCAAGCTCCTGGACGGACGACGCGCCCAGCCCTATGTGAAGCTCAACCCGCTGGACGCTGGAACACTTGAGGTCGTTGAGGGAGATCGCGTTACCGTGACGAGCGGGAACAGCCAGATGACGGTGCCGCTGCGCGTCGACGCATCGCTCCAGCCCGGTGTGGCGCTGCTCCCCCTGGATGTGGCCGATGGAGCATTCAATGGCCTGGCCGAGAATACCATCGCCACCCTTGCCAAAGCCGTTACTGAATTCGCCTGATTCGAGAAATCTATATGACAACTACGGATATTATCGAAGTCCTGGTCAAAATTGTCGCCGTCTTCTTCATCCTACTCACAGGGTTTGCCTACCTGACGCTTTTTGAGCGCCGGGTGCTGGCGGCGCTCCAATCACGCATTGGCCCGAATCGTGTGGGGCCGGGCGGATTCCTCCAGCCCGTCGCCGATGGGCTCAAGCTGCTCTTTAAGGAAGACATCATTCCGGCCAAGGCGGATAAGTTTCTCTATCTGCTCGCCCCGGTGGCCGTGGTCGTTCCGGTCCTTCTCTCGGCGGCCATCGTGCCCTGGGGGCCGACAATCCAGCTGTTTGGTCGAAGCATCCCGCTGCATCTGGCTGACATCAACATCGGAGTGCTCTTCTTCCTGGGGCTGGGGTCGCTCGGTGTCTACGGTATCGTGCTGGCAGGTTGGTCGAGCAACAACAAGTACGCCCTCATCGGTGGGCTACGCGCCTCCTCGCAGATGATTTCCTACGAGTTGGCAATGGGACTCGCCGCGCTGGGCGTTGTCATGCTCTCTGGCTCTCTGTCAATGGTAGACATTGTGAACGCCCAGGCCAATGGACGATGGTTTATCTTCATGCAGCCGCTTGGCTTTATGATCTTCGCCATCACGATGGTAGCGGAGACCAAGCGTGCCCCCTTCGACCTGCCAGAGGCGGAGCAGGAACTCGTGGCCGGGTTCCATACCGAGTACAGCGGCATGAAGTTCGCCATGTTCTACCTGGCCGAGTATATCGCCATGATTGTGATCAGCGCGGTGGCAGCCACGCTCTATCTGGGCGGCTGGCGCGGTCCGTTCGTCGAGCAGCTACCGATTCTAGGCCCGCTCTATCTGTTTCTGAAGATCATGGTCTTCCTCTTTATTTTCGTCTGGCTTCGCGCCAGCTTCCCACGCCTCCGTTATGATCGACTGATGACCGTGGGCTGGAAGATTTTGCTCCCGCTCGCGCTGATTAACCTGGTGGTCACAGCCATCGCCGTGGTCGGGGCCGATACCAAGTTTTTCGGATTGTTGGGTGGCTAATCTGTCCAGTAAGGGAGCTTTCCCATGTTAGGTGAGATGCTACGCGGCTTGGGGACAACCTTCAAGCACATTTTCAAGAAGCCCGTCACAATTTCCTATCCCGATGTGAAGCGCCCGGTTTTCGAGCGCTTTCGGGGTCGCCATGAACTGAAGCGACACCCCAACGGGCTGGAACGTTGCATTGGCTGCTCGCTCTGCTCGGCCGCGTGCCCCGCCGACGCGATCTATGTGGTGCCAGCGGAGAACAACAACGAGGTGCGCTTCTCGCCAGGCGAGCGGTACGCCGAGGTGTATGAGATCAACATGATTCGCTGCATCTTCTGCGGCTTCTGTGAGGAAGCGTGCCCGGTGGATGCCATCGTGCTGGAGCACAACTACGAGATTTCCAGCTACTCGCGGGAAGCGATGATCTATACCAAGGAGATGCTCCTGGTGCCGCCCCCGCCTGGCGCGCAGGATGTGCCACAGCGAGGCTTCGCGCCCCCGCCGCAGTTCATGCCGAGCCCCTCGTCCCACCCCAACCGGGTGGAAGGACCGCCGCCGGGGGGTCGAATCACCACCTATGTGGCGGCAGACGAGGAAACCACCGACTATGTGCGCGCCAACCTGATGGATGCTGACCGCGATAACAAAATTGATGATGAGGATTACCGCTGATGGATGCCCTGTTTTTCTATCTCATTGCAATCGTGGCCGTGGCCTCAGCATTGGCAATGATCTTTGGGCGCAACGCGACACACAGCGTGCTACTCATGGTGGTGAACTTCGCGATGGTGGCGATGCTCTACCTGACGCTGGGCGCACCGTTCCTGGCGGCGGTTCAGATTCTGGTCTATGCAGGAGCGATCCTGATTCTCTTCCTCTTTGTGGTCATGCTCATGGGCAATGACCCCGGACCGCTCTGGGAGCAGCTTCGCATCCAGCGTCCGGCGGGGCTGCTTTTTACAGTCCTCCTGATAGCGGGCCTGGTGCCTGTCGCTACGATGGCCAATGTAACGGGCGGTCAGGCGCTGGCACCGCTATCGGATGATCCAAAGGTTCTGGCCGAATCGCTTTATAGTAGCTACCTGTTGCCCTTTGAGGTGACATCCCTGATTCTCCTCGTGGCGCTCGTCGGCGCGGTTGTGCTTGCCAAGCGCTCCGCCTATCGGACCGAGCGAGAAGAAGAACTTCATTTGGACGAGGTGTAGCGATGGAGTTGATGACTATCACGACGACCCACTATCTGCTGCTCTCGGCGGTCCTCTTTAGCCTGGGTGTTATGGGGGTGCTTCTCCGACGGAGCGCTATCATCGTCTTCCTCTCCATCGAGTTAATGCTGAACGCTGTCAATCTCTCCTTTGTTGCCCTCTCGAAGCACATGGGCTCAGCGGACGGGCAGGTTGTGGTCTTCTTTGTCATGACCGTTGCGGCGGCGGAGGTTGCGGTGGGGCTAGCCCTCATTGTGGCCCTCTACCGCTCGCTCGGCACGACCGATGTGGACAAAGTACACGAGTTACGAGGCTAACTGGTGATTCAATACATCTGGCTTGTACCGCTGCTACCCCTCCTTGGGGTGATTATCAATACGTTTTTTGGCAGATACCTTCCCGGCAAAACTGTTGCCTGGCTGGCAGCCGGGCTCGTCGGCGCGGGGGCAGCGATTGCCATTGTCATTGCCGCGCAGATTCAAGGGCAGGGCGATGCTTTTCGCGCTGAGACAGTGC
>JACCSL010000743.1 GCA_013812995.1 Ardenticatenales bacterium
GCCTGGCCCGAAAACGCCGCCGACGTTGTGCTTTTCCCGCAGCGTGACGCCATCTTCCTCGGAGATAATCCCGCCCCCGAAGAGAAGTACATCCTCCAATCCCGCGTTCTTCATCAGCTCGCTGATACGCGGAAAAATCGTCATGTGTGCCCCGGAGAGGAGGGAGAGGCCAATGGCATCCACATCTTCCTGGAGGGCGGTCTCGACAATCATCTCCGGGCTCTGGCGCAGGCCCGTGTAGATTACCTCGAAGCCAGCATCGCGCAGGGCCCGCGCTACGACTTTTGCACCCCGATCATGCCCATCCAGCCCCGGTTTGGCAACCACGATCCGAATTTTACCGAGTGTGTTCTCAGACATCGTTGTCTTTTCCTTCAAAAGGTCCGCCTATTAGGTGGCATTATAGGGTCAAAGAGGAAAAGGCAAAAGGGCAAAAGGCAAAACGGCTACTCAGCGGGCTCAGAGAGCGCGCGCAGATAGTCAAGGATGGCGGCCAGGTCGGCCTCGGTAAGGTCCGGGCGGCCACCGCTGGGGGGCATGGCAATCCCGCTCTGGTTGTCCGGGTGATCGGCGGGGATGCCCGCGCGCACCAGATCAATCCACGTCTTGTTGGGTGTCTCCTCGGTGCGGGCGCTCCCGGCGAGCGCGGGCGCAAGTCCCTCTATGCCCTCGCCGCGTAGCCCATGACAGACCCCGCAGCTTTCCTCATACAGCTCTTGCCCTGGCAGAGCCACGGAAGAAGAGAGCGGCCTCACGGGCTCTGTGGCCGGGGTCGCGCTGAGGAACGAGGGTGTAAAGAGAAGCGCCATAAGGGCAATGATCGCGGCGACGGGCTGCCAGGGTATCTGCTCCTCGTCCTTCCACAGCGAATCGCGCGAGGTGAGGGCAACGACGGTGGCAAAGAAGATCAGGACAAACGCAATCAGTGCCAGGAAGGGGATCGTGATGAAGCCCAGCCAGTTGATGTAGTCGAGGTTGCAGGGCACCCCCACGGAGCAGGCAGTCGTCCCGCTGAACCAGGTGGTTTTCTGGAGCAGGTAATGGTAGGAGGAAGCCATCATGCCCAGCACGGAGAAGGGCAGCATGTAGTAGGGCAACTCTTCGTCCCGCCGCAGCAGCCCCACCGGCAAAATCAGGGCTAGTGGGTACATGAGGATGCGCTGGTACCAGCACCACAGGCAGGGCACATAATGGCGCACCTCGCTGAAATAGAGGCTACCCAGCATCGCCACCCAGGCAACGAGCAGGGCAACATAAAGCGCGTAGGTTTCGATCTTGCGCGGAAGCATGGAGCGCCCCCATATTGAAGGGTGAAATGGCTCTTAAAACGTAAAACGTAAAACGTAAGACGGCAAGAGCGTCGTAATTACGTTTTACGTTTCTGGTTCTGATGGAATTTGTGGTGGAGTCATGGCTCTGCGTGGCGGCCCTCTCCCTCTCCCCGGCCTTCGGCCGCCCCTCTCCCGATTTCGGGCGAGGGGACACCGAGCGAAGCGACGTGGGGGAGAGGGCTCGCATGGCACGCTTCCCGATCTTCCATACCACAAATTCCGTCAGAAGCAGGTACGTTTTACGTTTTTCTGCTAGACAATCAGCGGCTCGCGGTATTCGCCCCAGACCCCGCGCAGGACATCCATCATCTCCTGCAAGGTAGCGTAGGCGTTGACCGCATCCAGAAGCGGATACATGAGATTCACGTCGTCGCGCGCCGCTGCCTCGCGCAGGGCAGCGAGGGTACGCTGCACGGCCTCCTGGTCGCGCTCCTGGCGGATGCGATTGAGGCGCGCCACCTGGCGCTGGTACCCTTCCGCGTCCATGCGCAGGATGGGAATATTCAGTTCTTCTTCCATCTTGTAGTTGTTGACGCCCACGATGGTGCGCTTGCCCCGATCGATCTCCCACTGGTAGCGCGAGGCGGCATCGGCGATTTCGCTCTGGAAATAGCCCTGCTCAATCGAGGGCAGCACACCGCCGAGCTGCTGGATGCGGTCGAAATACTCGTACGCCTGCCGCTCCATCTCGTTGGTCAGCGCCTCGACGAAGAAGGCCCCGCCCAGCGGGTCTACCGTGTTCGTGACGCCGCTCTCCTCCGCGATGATCTGCTGGGTGCGCAGCGCGACCGTCACGGCGGACTCGCTGGGCAGCGCCAGCGCCTCGTCCAGCGAGTTGGTGTGGAGCGACTGCGTGCCACCCAGCACCGCCGCGAGTGCCTGAATCGCGACGCGGGCCACATTGTTGATGGGCTGCTGGGCGGTCAGGCTCACGCCCGCCGTCTGCGTGTGGAAGCGCATAAGCCAGGAGCGCGGGTTCTTGGCCCCGAAAGTCTCTTTCATCTCCCGTGCCCAGATGCGGCGTGCGGCGCGGTACTTCGCGATCTCCTCGAAGAAATCATTGTGCGCGTTGAAGAAGAAGCTCAGGCGCGGCGCGAAGTCGTCCACGTCGATGCCGCGCTCGACGGCCCAGCGCACATACTCGAAGCCGTCCGAGAGCGTGAAGGCCAGCTCCTGCGCGGCGGTGGAGCCCGCCTCGCGGATGTGGTAGCCGGAGATGGAGATGGTGTTCCACTTGGGCATCTCCTTCGTGCCAAACTCCACGGTGTCGGTCACAAAGCGCATGGAGGGTTCGGGCGGGAAGATGAACTCTTTCTGCGCGATGTACTCTTTCAAAATGTCATTTTGTAGGGTGCCGCCCAGGGCTGCACGCGGGATGCCGCGCTTCTCGGCGGTGGCAATGTACATCGCCCAGATGATCGGCGCGGGCGAGTTGATGGTCATGGAGGTCGTCACTTGGTCCAGCGGGATGCCATCGAAGAGCACCTCCATGTCCGCCAGCGAGGAAACTCCAACGCCGCAGATACCGAACTCGCCCTCGGCCTCGGGCGCATCGGTGTCGTACCCGTAGAGGGTGGGCAGGTCGAAGGCGGTGGAGAGGCCGGTCTGCCCCTGCTTCAGCAGATAATGGAAGCGCGCGTTGGTTTCCTCCGCCGAGCCGAAGCCCGCGAACATACGCATCGTCCAGGGCTTGCCCCGGTGCATCGTAGCATGGACGCCGCGCGTGAAGGGATACTCGCCGGGCATCCCGAGGTCGCGCTGGTAGTCCAGCTCCGCGATGTCGAGCGGGGTGTAGAGGCGATTGATGGGCAGCGAGGAGGTGGTAAAGTACTCCGCCTGCGGCTTGCGCTCCGGAAATTGGTTGAGGGTTTTCTGGAGCGTCGTCTCCGACCATCGCTCGTCCAGTTCCTGGAGATTCTCTAGGGCGTTGTGACTAAAAAGTTGGGCCATTGTCACTCCTTTGTGCAAAACGTAAAACGTATTTTCTTGCGGGTTGTTTCTGTTGCGCAGTATAGCACGGGGGCGGAAAGCGACTAAAGTTGGGCACAACCTTCATCCCTCAGGCCATCAAATCAAATGGTAAGTCGCTGATATCCCGCAGACGGCGGCCCCCAATGAGCATGGCTAAGGCTTCGCGCTGATCCTGGTTTCCGACCTCTGCAACGGCGGTCTGCAACTCTGGCAAAGCAAAATGATAGACGCAATCCAGGTCTCCTGTTCCCAGAGCAAGGGAGTTAATACGGGTAGGTAGGGGTTCGGCTGTAACCGCCACAATATGAGGCAGACGCCCCTTGCGATTGCGAATCAAGTTTAGTGCTTCGGCGCGGGCATTCTGTGCGCGATCACTGCGAATGGTCCACTTGCAGGAGATGCTAGCGTGCAAAATCCAGCGCCCTTCCAGAGAATTTGCTGAACGCAACGGGGTCAGACGTGCGATGGCTTCGTCCAGATTCACCACCTCGCCATAGAGGTTGATATCTGACTCAGCAAATGGAGCACGACTCACCGTGATATCAGGCTTGATGATGTAGTCGGTCCCCAGGGTAGCTGCCAACTCACTGTATTGTTGGATGAGGTGGGATAGCGTTGCCAGGTGGGCATATTGGTCAAATACCGAGATGGGAACATAGGTCGCATAGCGCCACTCGCCAGGGCGCAGATGGCCAAGGAGCGCAAAACACGCTTCCAGGAAATCTTTCGTCGCTGATTCGAAGCGACCACCTGAGGTTTGCCCAGCAATAACCCCAAGGCCGATTTCATAACCCAATTGTGTGATGATATGGCTAGCAATCGCCATGCTGCCCGCGTTTCCTGCGTCAGCAAAGTTAGGATATTCCAAACCGCCTCGACCCTGGCTGAAGCGGATCACCTCTGTAAAGAGACGCCTATGGTAAGCCTGGCGTAGTGCTGTGATAGTCATGATCTCTCTGCTGGGTGTGGCTTGTAAAAGCCGATAATATACTCCACAAGCATTCGCTGCTCGATTTGCGAGTCCATAGCCGCGACCTGTGCGGCAGGTAGCATCCGGCGATCTCGATCCAGATGACGAAGCCCAATGGCGGGTACATCAAACCCCAGGACCTGACCGATCTCTGCCAAGCACTGTTGGGTTTCAGTGTCACGCCCGCGCATGACCGAATTTCCCACCACTACAAGCGCCGCCTTGCCGGGCTTGAGGACGCGAAATATCTCGCGCAGTACCCTGGTCATCTCTGAGTAGTAGCGATGCAGAACCAACCCCTTTTTAGGGTCCAGATGACCTAACGCCTCAACAACGGCGGCGGTTCGGGGGGGTAAGGGCTCGAAGCGAACGTCCGTTGTGGATTCTCCGCCAATGTAGCCCCGGCGGCGATCCCCCAGTTCGGCGATATCTCGTCCCAGCCAGACCAGGGAGAATTTGTGAGCGCGCATATAATCAATGGCATTGGATGCATAAGGGGGCGAGGTAACGATAAGGTCAATACTTTCGTCCTCTAAAGGCATGGTCTGAGCATCCCCTGCGTGAATATCTGGAGCAAAACGCCCAGGTATCAGACTCTCGATGCTCTCGCAATTACGTTGGACACGCCGCTCAAATTCCTTAAGGGGAGAACGAAGGGTTTTGGTAAGGAGCTGGATCCGGCGTGATGGACTGCCCACGAGAGAATCCCCCAGCACGATCTCTCCGTTCCTGCCGATGACAATCTTGGCGCGGTGCGGGCGGGTATGTGCCAGGTCAAAAGCCATCGAAACCCCACCAGACTTGGTGATGATAATGGCAGAAAGGGCAAGCCCGAAAAAGGCGCGGTACAACGGATCATCCACTTGCTCGATTTCCTGGATAAGCGCGAGCAGTTCCACCTGCGTTTCCAGCGCGAACCAATAGCCCACGAAGTCGCGGGTGTTATCGTCCCAACGTCTGGCAAGAACCTCAGCTAATTCCGCTTGGTCTGAGGCAACCTTGCGCACGGCGGAGATCAGAATGTGGTTGCTGAAATAAGCGATTCTCTCCGGGTCTAAAGGCGTTGTTTTGACGCAGGCAATTTGCAGTGCCAACGGGTCAATATCCAAGCCAATGCTACGTCGGTCGGTTAGGTATGCCTCGACTAGAGTGGTTCCCGACCCGAGCATGGGGTCGAGCACCACATCACCCGGAACGGTGAGAGCCTTGATGAATTTCAGTGGTAGTTGGGGAGGAAATTTAGCTGGAAAGGCATGAAAATCATGGGAGGCATAATCGCTTGCCTGATCATGAAAGTCCAGATCCTCAGCCAGTAGCTGAAGCAAAATAGCCCGCACGGATTCATTTTGGGAAGGTGGGATGTTCTGAAAGGCTGTATGTGATAAATTCATGACGGTCCGTTGGGGGTAGGTAATAGGTGAGTTGAGAAGAGGTGTCGACTGCTAACTGTGACCATAACAACCCCAAAAGTCAAAGAGCAGCCTCGTGGGCCAATGTTGCCGCCTGTATCGCCAATGCCTCCAGCCGCGCGCGGAGTTCCTCGGCGGTGGCGGTGCCATGCAGCGGTGGGCCAATGGCGACGCCGACGCGACTGCGGAGGAAAGGCAACTGCTTGCGGTCCCAGGTGGGCAGGGTGAGGGCGGGGCGAGCGGCGAGGGCGAGGGGCAACAGCGGCACATCAGCTGCCGGGGCGAGCCAGAGCGGGTTCTCCGCGATGGCATGGGCGGGGGCGCGGTGCCCGTCCGCTGCCATGAAGAGACTCTGCCCGGCCTGGAACGCGGAGCGCCGCGCCAGCAGCGCGGCCCGCCGCGCCTCACGCTGCTCGTAGCCAGGGACGACCGCGATGTGAAGACCCAATGTATGGGCAAAGTCAGTCATGGCCTGGCTCTGCCCATACTCGCGGACCAGGGGGGCCACGCATTCCCCCTGCTCGCCCCAGGTGCGCCAGCAGCGCCCCACCCAGCAGAATCTCCCCATGCCAGCAGAGCAGGAGCGAGGGCTGAGTCCAATGCTCAATGCCCTGCACCCGCCAGCGCAGCGTCCGCGCCAGGGACTTCAGCGCGCTGGCGGCGAGAGAGCCAAGCATACTATTCCCGAAGATGAATGCTATCGTGGTGCCTATCGTACACGGCGGCGCGCTCCAACACCCAAGCCTAACGCCATCACGCCGATGCCCAAGGCGATCAGTACTGCGGTCCAGGGGCTTGAAGGAGCACCGCCCGAGGGCGGTAAACTTGCCGGAGTCGGGGGTGGTATTTTACCCTCACTTGGCACCAGCGTACTCGTTGCGCCCGGCACCGGCGTACTCGTCGCCTCCGGCATCGGCGTACTCGTCGCCTCCGGCAGCGGCGTATTCGTCGCGCCTGGTACCGATGTACTCGTCGCCTCCGGCAGCGGTGTATTCGTTACGCCCGGCACCGGCGTATTCGTTGCGCCTGGTACCGGTGTATTCGTTGCGCCCGGCACCGGCGTATTCGTTGCACCTGGCAGCGGCGTATTCGTTGCGCCTGGTACCGGCGTATTCGTTGCACCTGGCAGCGGTGTATTCGTTGCGCTTGGCACCGGCGTATTCGTTGCACCTGGCACCGGCGTATTCGTTGCGCTTGGCACCGGCGTATTCGTTGCCTGTAGGGCGCAGATTGGGCCGGTGATGGTGTTGCTATCTAACGTCACCGAGCCCGTTTGCGCCAGGGCTCGACCGTTCAAGCGTGCGCCGGTCTCTAGGCTGATGGAGGTAGAGGCGAGAATATTTCCTATCAACGCAGTGTTTGCACCGAGCGTCGCGGAGCTGACCTCCCGCCACCACACGTTGCATGGATCACCACCCACAACCGTGGCGGCACCTGACACAATGAGATCGGACGCTGACTTGAAAATCCAGACGCCTGACCCACTGAGGGAGAGGGTTCCCGATAACCTGAAGGCATCCGCACAGTAGGTGCCTGGCACGAGGGTTTCACCAACGAGATCTTTAACGCCAGGGTAGGTCGTATCACAAGTCTGGTCCAGAAATGTAAATGCCGCGGCGTTATCACTCTGCGCCGCCGCTGCCTGCGCGTCACCGGCATGGATTGCGCCTGGAGGACCAACGATACCCGGAGGAAAGCCCGTGACGGCGGAGCCTGGACTGACACCCAGATCCCCTGGCATGGTAGTCAAGCCTGTATTGGTTACTGTCTGACCCCCCAGAACCGAGTAACTCGTTGCCGCGCCCAGGTCGGGCGAGATAGCAAAAAGCGGGGCCGCAACCGCGTCGAACAAGGGTACAATCGCCGCCGAAAGAAGCGCGACGAACAGAGCGATGGTAATGAGTTTACTGAGAGTTTGGAGCAGATGATTAGGTGTGGGTAGCATTAGACTCCTCTAAAAATCGGGGTGAGTGACTAGCACAAATATAAAGGTGTTGTCAGGGGTTTACAATCTGGGGGTTTTTGTATATATGCAAAACCCCCAATCTCTGGCCCGTGCCAGCAGAGCAGGAGCGAGGGTTGGCTCCAGTGCTCAAGATCCTGCACGCGCCAGCGCAGGGTCGGCGCGAGGCGCATCAGGGCAGTGGCAGCGAGGGAGCCGAGCATGACGTTTATGGGTGGGGGTAAAGGGCGTT
>JACCSL010000180.1 GCA_013812995.1 Ardenticatenales bacterium
GGGTAGCCCCAACCCCACCATAATCATTGAGGCGATCCGCCCCGCCATCCGTGGCGAGAAAGATCAACTCCGCGCCCTGGTCGATGGCAGCGGCCGTCAGGGCCTCCATGACATCTTCCAGATGATGGATAGGACCATTGCAGTAATCGCAGTTTCCATTGGGCTGCTCGGTGAGCACCCCACACTGCTTACATCGGCCCCCTTCCATGAACAGATCCTCGCGCATGATGAGGGTCATCAGTTGTCCTTGCTGGGCAGCCCGCAGCGTGTCCGATAGGCCCGCCACGCCCTGGTTTCCCCCCTTGAGACTATTGCTCCAGGTATCGAGCTGCTCCGTCTGGCGCGAGCGCCGCTGCTCCCGTCCCAGCTCCATTGTCTTGCTACCGACCTCTCGGCTGCTGGCTTCCATCTCCATCGGGACACGCGCGAGCACGCGCTGGAGCAGGTAGGGGTGGAGCAGCGCCTCGAGGTGCGAGGTGCGCTCCTCTGTGCCCATCAAAACGATGCCGTCGAACCCTTCCTGCTGGAAGAGGCGGAAGGCCAGCTCGGCGGCGTTCGACAGGTGCTCTTCCACCATCTTGTCCTGGTGGCGCTGGATGCGCGACTGCGCCCACCCCCCTTGATCGTGGCGACCCGGGGTGTCATCTTCCACCTGGGCCACCTCGCGCGTCTCGTCGGGGGTCGCCAGGAAGACGCGCGCATCACGCGCGTCGGTCAGGATGGCAAGGTATCGCTCGAAGCGCTGGAGGAGCCGATAGAGAGGTCGCACCCTGGCCTCGCTCCCCAACGTCAAAGCAGTCGGAAGTTCGTAGGGAAGGGAGAAGGTCTTCCACAAACCAGCGCCGCAGGCGAAGATCGCGACACTCTGCCCGCCCCGCACATAGTTCTCGCGCACCCAATCGCGGGCGCGCTCCAGGTCGGCATGCACCTGCTGCCACTGCTCCGCCCCCAGACTATCCCTCTGGGCCTCGGCCTCCGCCATCATGTTCTTCATCTGGATGAGGTACTTATCCTCGGGCGCATTGCGATCTACGGTGAGATAGAGGCTCACGATAGGTCGCTCACTGTTCCGGTATTGGCTTAGCGTTAGCAACGCCTGACGGTCTAACATCCGCACTCCTTTCGAAATCGTTACAAGAGTAATCAGGGCGTCCAGCAAGAATAATGCTAGGGGTGCGCGGGCAGGCTTCCTATTCCCCCATCTGCATCGCGCGGGCAAGGTCATAATGGCGTAGCAGCCCCACCAGCCGTCCAACCTCCAGGACGGGGAGGGCGGGTAGACGGGCACGTTCCATGCGACGCAATGCCACATCGACGCGATCTGCCGGGGCCAGGCTGGGTAGGTCGGCGGCGACCCGCATTGCTGTGGCGACCCGGACATCCGCCCGTGCCTGGTGGCTGATCGGCTGAAGATCCGTGTGGGTGAGGATACCCACAAACTCGCCATCCTCGACGACGGGAAGCACACTCTCCCCGCGCAGGGTCATCAGGACACTCGCTTCCTGGAGGGTTTGTGTGGGATGGAGTAGCGGGCTCTCGCGCCACATGATCTGCTCTACCAACCAGGAGCCCAGCCGTCGCCGAACCGTCAGCTTCTCCAGGGCGACCTTGCTGCCCCGATACATGAACCAGCTTAGCGCCACAGAGCCGAATAGTAGCAACCCTTGATGGTAGCGTAAAGCAAGCCAGGAGCCGCCGAGGAAAAGAAGGAAAGCCAGTCCCTGGGAGAGATAGGCCGTGGCAAGCATCCCGCGCGTGGGATCTTTCGTGATCGCCCACAGCAGCCCGTGGAGCGCCCGCCCGCCATCAAGAGGATAGACCGGGAGGAGGTTGAAGAGGAGCAGGGTAACATTCATCTGGGCCAGGAAAAGGGCGATTTCGGCCGCGATCAACAGAGGGAGAAGGGTGGTCTGGTAGAGCCGCCACCAGAGCACGACCATGACGGTGGCAATGAGCAGATTGACCGCTGGCCCTGCCAGCGCAACCCACCATTCATCCGAGGCACGGGGCGGGTCGTCCTCGAACCAGGCAACGGCTCCAAAGTGAAAGAGCGCCACCCCCTCGGGACGCATCCCACGCTGTCGGGCCACCCAGACATGGCCTCCCTCG
>JACCSL010000758.1 GCA_013812995.1 Ardenticatenales bacterium
GGGAGAGGGGCGGCCGAAGGCCGGGGAGAGGGCTCGCATGGCACGCTTCCCGATCTTCCATACCACAAATTCCGTCAGAAGCAGAAACTTTTTTCCTCGGTCATACGCCGCCGTTCCCTCGGACAACACCTCGAAAATCACAATGGGATTGAGCACCACATCGCGCTGCTCATCGTGAAACGTTGTCTCGCCGCAGATGACGGAGACATCGGGGTAGAAAAAGTGCCTCTTGGTGGCGCGAACCTTGAGATCACTTGGATAGACGCGGCATGAGCGCCCACGCAACTGCCCATGCAACCCGGCAATGATGTTGGCAACGATCAAATTATGGCGCTCGCTGCTGCCAGCCATCGCAATGATGGCTCCATCCATATACTCGCTCTTGAACTCGGCCTTCCGCTCAAGCGACAGATACTCTTCGGGGTTGATAGAATATTTGGGTAGGGAGGACATAATTATTCCTTGATTGCCAAAGTCTTTTTACGCCATGCTTGCGCCTCTAACAAACACTCCTCACACCAACCTCCACACCATTCATAATCATAATTATCATAATATGCCAACACTGTATCTGCATCCGCGTGTAAACACCGCTTGTCTTCATTGTAGGTACGGAGCAGAACAATGCCTTTGATGGGAGTGCAGACTCTAATTGCGTCAATTACCTCCCTTATGCAGCCGTCGCACATCCAGAATTCTTCATCATCCAGTGGTCGCTCGCCCTTACCACACACATGACATCTGAACCTACGCCGAATACCATCTTTCTCTCTTACATAGGGCATTCTTTGGGGATAGCTCAAACACTCCTCAAGTAGAATTTCCATCTGCCAGGTGGTTTCCTCAGAAAGCCTTGTAATTCTTGGTATGACTGGGGAATCTCGGCGCTCAAGCTCCGTATAGATCCCCTTTACTTCCTCAATATCCTGAACAATCCGCTCTCCGTCAGGAAGATACCAATCATGGACACCAACATTACGTAAAGCAATACATAACTCCTCTAACAAAAGCTCTGAGTCGCGTTCAGAAATAGGCTGCTTTGTAGGTGAAGGTCTCATTCCCAGTCTCTTGATGATGTTGTGTGATGCACGTTTTGCAGGTTGCCTCTATTATACAACCTCAACTCCCCATCACAACCCCCTACAAGGAAATTTGCCATGACCATCACCACGCAAACCCTGACCCTCGCCGGAGCGACGCTGCACCTGCGGCGCGCGGGCAGCGAGGGGCCACCGCTGCTTTTTCTGCATGGCTGGGCGGATAGCAGCGTGGTGTGGCGGCGCTCGCTGGAACAGTGGGGGGCGCGCTTCCAGGCGGTGGCGCTGGACCTACCAGGGCATGGTGACTCCGCGCCCATTCCGCCGCAGGGCGGTGCCACCGCCATCGCCGCCCGCGTGGCCGAGGCGCTGGGCCAGCTCGGGCTCTCTGGGGTGCGGCTGGTGGGTCACTCGTTCGGGGGGCTGCTCTCACTGCGCCTCGCGCTCGACTTCCCTGACCTCGTGGAGCGGCTTGTTCTGGTCAACCCGATCTGGTACGGGGCGCTCCCTGCCCCCCTGCCCCTTCTCTACCTGAAACCCCTCGGCCTCGCCTCCATGATTGCCAATCGCCCGCTGCGTACTCTCGCCTCGCGCACCCTTGGCCCCGTCATGGAGCGGCTGGACGAGCAGCGCCGCGACCAGATTGCCCGCTGGCGCGCCTTCAACCAGGCGGAGCCCTGGTGGCTCTACCGTACGATGCTGATGGCGGGCAAAACCAACATTCGGGACGAGATTGAGCGCATTCATCACCCTACCCTCGTTGTGGCGGGCACGCGCGACACCCTTATTCCCTCGCATCGCTCCCGCGTCCTGGCCCACCTGCTCCCCAACGCCCGTCTCGTCGAGCTGCCCCGCTCCGGCCACCACCCGATGGAGGATTCCTTTCCCGCCTTCCGCGCCGCCCTCGAAGCGTTTTTGTAGCGGTCAGCAAGCAGCGGTCAGCGGTCAGCAACGACACCCACCCCCGCCTTCGGCGGCCCCTCCGAGGAGGGGAGCAAAGAAAAACGGCAGGGCCTCCCACGCGGAGAAATCCTGCCGTTCGTCTTTACTTCAGCCATTCGTCGTTACTTCAGCCGTTCGTCGTTACTTTTGACTTTCCCCTTTTAGGGGCCTACTTGGTGACTTTTGACTTTCCGTTAGTGCGCCGCAGCCGTATCGAACTGCGCCTCTTCCGTCGAGCCCTTGAGCGCGGCGGTGGAGAGTTGGCCGCCGCTGATGGCCTGTGCCACCTCGTCGAAGTAGCCGGTGCCGACGAAGCGCTGGTGGGCGGTGGCGCGGTAGCCCTCGACTTCCCCTGCGAACTCGGCCTGCTGGAGGCGGGAGTACGCGGTCATCCCCTCGGTGCGGTAGGCGTTGGCAAGCTCGAACATGCTGTAGTTGAGCGCGTGGAAGCCCGCCAGCGTGATGAACTGGAACTTGTAGCCCATCTCGCCCAGCTCGCGCTGGAAGATGGCGATGGTCTCTTCGTCCAGCTTCTTCTTCCAGTTGAAGGAGGGCGAGCAGTTGTAGGCCAGCAGCTTGCCGGGGTACTCGGCGTGGATCGCCTCGGCAAAGCGGCGCGCTTCCCCCAGGTCCGGGTGCGAGGTCTCGCACCAGATGAGGTCCGCGTAGGGAGCGTAGGCGAGACCACGAGCAATCGCTTGCTCAATCCCGGCCTCGACCTCGTAGAAGCCCTCGACCGTGCGCCCGCCCGTAAGGAACTTGTGGTCGCGGGGGTCGATGTCACTCGTCAGCAGGCTGGCGGCATCGGCATCGGTGCGGGCAATGATGAGTGTGGGTACGCCCATGACATCGGCGGCGAGACGTGCGGCGACCAACTTGCCGATGAACTCCTGGGTGGGGACCAGAACCTTGCCGCCCAGGTGACCGCACTTCTTGGCCGAGGCGAGCTGATCCTCGAAGTGGACGCCCGCCGCCCCCGCCTCGATCATCGCCTTCATCAACTCGAAGGCGTTCAGGTTACCGCCAAAGCCAGCCTCGGCGTCCGCCACGATGGGGGCGAACCAGTGAACGTCGCCCTTGCCCTCGGAGTGTTGAATCTGGTCGGCGCGGATGAAGGCATTGTTGATGCGGCGCACCACACCGGGAACGCCGTCCGCCGGGTAGAGGCTCTGGTCCGGGTACATCTGCCCCGCCCCATTGGCGTCCGCCGCCACCTGCCAGCCGCTCAGGTAGATGGCCTTGAGGCCAGCCTGGACCTGCTGGAGAGCCATGTTGCCGGTCAGCGCGCCCAGCGCTCGCACGAGGGGCTCGGTGTGTAGTAAATTCCACAGACGCTCCGCCCCCATCTTAGCGAGAGTCTGCTCGATGCGAACCGAGCCACGCAGCCGCTCGACATCCTGCTGCGTGTAGGGGCGAACGATGCCATCCCAGCGCGCATCACTCCAGTTGTCCACCACATTTTTGCCGTTGCCGTTGCCATTGCTGTTACCCATGATTGCTCTCCTTGGAAATTAGATTGAAAGTTGCTTCTTAAAATAAGAAATTGGTTTAGATGTAGCTGTAGGCGATGAGTGTCAGAAACTCATCAAACCCCGGATTATTCGTCATTTTGTGGAAGAGTTGGCCCGCCAGCTCGAACTTGCCGCTGTCGTAGTGCTCAGCTCCCAGCTCGGTGCGCACCTTGGCTAGCTCTTCCTGCTGAATCTGCGCAACCAGGGCAGAGGTAAGCTTCCGCCCATCGGTCATGCTGGCCCCGTGGTGAACCCACTGCCAGAGTTGCGAGCGGGAAATCTCGGCGGTGGCAGCGTCCTCCATGAGGTTGTAGATGGGCACGCACCCCAGCCCGCGCAGCCAGGACTCCAGATATTGGATGCCCACATTGACGTTGAGCCGCACGCCCTCTTCCGTGATGGTTCCCTCGGGAACCTGGAGGAGGTCGCTGGCGCTGATCTGAACATCATCCCGCTGGCGCTCGATCTGGTGATCGCCCACCATCGTGTCGAACGCCTCCAGAGCGATAGCAACGAGTCCGGGATGTGCGACCCAGGTGCCATCATGTCCATCGGCCACCTCGCGCTGCTTGTCGGCGCGAACCTTGGCGAGCGCGCGCTCGTTGGCCTCGGGATCGTTCTTGATTGGAATCTGCGCGGCCATCCCGCCCATCGCGTGGGCACCCCGGCGGTGGCAGCTCTTGATGGTAAGCAGCGAGTAGCTGTGCATCAGGGGCGTCGTCATCGTAACCTGCGCACGGTCTGGCAGCACGAAGCCCGCGTGACGGCGGAATTTCTTGATGAAACTGAAGATATAATCCCAGCGCCCGCAGTTCAGCCCGGCTGAGTGCTCACGAAGTTCATAGAGAATCTCGTCCATCTCAAAGGCGGCCAGGATCGTCTCGATGAGAACCGTGGCCTTGATGGTGCCGTGC
>JACCSL010000760.1 GCA_013812995.1 Ardenticatenales bacterium
GTCCGGAACAATCCGGACGGCTCTTCGATTTTGGTAGGGCACGACTTACCCCTGGTTCCCCTCCATCATTCGCTCGAAGAGGGGCACAAGTTCCGGATCCCATATTCGCCCTGCACCCTCGTACATGATCTCCATCGCCTCCTGATGGGGTAGTGCCAATCGGTAGGGGCGGTCTGAGGTCAGGGCGTCATAGGCATCCGCCACGGCGATGATGCGCGCCTCCAGGGGAATGATCTCCCCCGAGAGCCCATCAGGATAGCCCGACCCATCGTACGCCTCGTGCTCGTGCTTGATGGCGGGAATAATCGTTTGCAGATGCTTGAGGGGTCGCAGAATCTGCTCCGCGACCAGTGGATGCGTCTCGATGTGCTTGCGCTCTTCCGGGGTTAACTTTCCCTCTTTGTGCAGGACGCTCTCGCGAATCCCGATCTTGCCAATGTCGTGCAGGAGTGCCGCCAGCCGCACCTGCTCGAGCTCTGGCTCCTGCAACCCGAACTGCTGAGCCAGCCGCACGGACAGGTCGGCCACGCGATAGGAATGGTGGGCGGTGTACTCGTCCCGCACCTCTAGGGTCACCGCGATGGAGGCGATGACATCCAGGATGATGCGTTGCATCTCTTCGTTCTTCTGCTGTAACTCCCAGGTGCGCTCCTGCACCTTGCGCTCCAGGGATTGCTGGTAGGCGCGCACCTCCAGGGCCAGGCGGCGCTTTTCCAGCGCCCGCTCGATGCTGAAGTGAATCTCTTCCAGGTTGAAGGGCTTCACGATATAGTCGTACGCGCCAGCTCGCATCGCCGTGACGGCGGTCTCGCGGTCATCTGAGGCGGTGGCGATGATGACGGCAAGATCGGGATAATCCTCCCGCACGACCTGGAGCAACTGGAGACCCGTCACGCGCGGCATGCGGATATCGGAGACCATGAGGGCGAATTCTTTTTCGGCCAGCCGCGCGATGGCCTCGGTGGCATCGGCGGCGGTCTCGCAGAAAAAACCCTGTTTGCGCAGCCCAATCGAGAGAACCTGTCTCACATCCGGCTCATCATCAACGACCAAAATGAGGTCGGTTCGGGGGGGGGAACCCTCACTATCCATAGACGTTAGCTCCAGGGAACCCCCGGCTTCGAGCCGGGGTAGGAATGGAGCGGCAAAGAGAAGCGCTGTAACGGCCAAGGCCAGCCGTTGGGCAGTCCCTCCTGCCGCGCGGATGGTTAAGGAACCTGTCGGCAGATGCCCTTGCGCCAGCAGACGGGCGAGACCAGGCTGGCCCTGACCTCTTTGGACTGCCCGGCCAGCTTGACATTGCGCCCATAGCCCCCCATGCCCTGCACGCGGTAAATCTGTCCCTCATAACGTACCAGGTCCCCTGGCTGATACGGGTAGCGCTGCCGCCGTATACTGATGCGCCCTTTGGACACCTTCTGCCCCCGATAGCGGCGCAGGTTTTCCCCGCTCAGATTGCGATTGCGCGTGCGTCGCCCATTGTTCAGCACCTGCGCCTTGACCACCTCGCCCGTGCGGGCGTCCACGTATTTGGCGTCATACCAAACTTGTAACGCACGGCGGTTGCGCCGCACCTGTTCGAGCAGGAGCGGTTCGGCCCGTGCCTGGCTGCTCCCGCCCGCAATCACGAAGGCATCGTTGCTGTGCGATTTGGGCAACTCCAACTCAATGCGCCGGCTTTTGGTCACATACCCGTAAGTCGCCTCGGCTCCCAGTGCCTCGACCAATCGCCAGCGCACGAGGGTCATGAAGGTTTCAGGCCGGAACGATTGCAGCCGTGGCTGCCACCCCCACAAAAAGCCGCCGGGTTGGTGGTTCTCTGGCGTATGACAGCGGGTGCAGAGGGTAATCAAGTTAGCGGGGCGGTCACTGCCATCCCCGCGCCAGTAGCCCAGGTGATGCACTTGGAGTATCTTCTTGGCTCGGTTCGGGCAGGCGGGGTTCTGACAAGTGTGCCCGTCGCGGTGCAAGATGTACTCGCGTAGATTCCAGAAGCCCGCCTGCTCGCTCTGTTGATACCCTACTCCCTCAATATCGGGGTCCTTCAGGCGCTGAATATCGAAGCTCGCGACCTCAATGACGACATGCGTGATGGGCAACGCCGCACACAGCCGCGCTATCAGCCGCAGGTGGCTGTCGAGTTTGTGCTGAATGGAGGGAGCCAGCCACCCCCCTGGACGGCGGCGATTGTCGAAACGGGGCTTCCGGTGGCGCGTGCGACGGCGACGCCCACTCCGATACATCGCCCGCTCAGCGAGGCGCTCCGACATCCCTGCGAGGAGCTTCAACTCCCCCCTGACCAGCTCCTCCTTCTCCGTCACGGCGGAGAAGCCACCCGTGGCATAGCCCGCATCCACCCCCAACGTGATGGGCTGAGTGTAGCCGCGCGTGCCATACAAGAGGCGGATGGTGAACGGGGTGCGCTCGACGATCTCGGCCTTGCCCGCTTGGAGCAGCAAGCGGGCTTTGCGTGGGCTGGTCGGCATCAAGGGCCGTCCCTGTTGGTTGACGACACAGACTCTCATGCGTTTCTCCTGTTATTGCTCATGCAGGCTAGTTCCAGCCTGCCGCCCCAGAGGGCGTGGTCCACTTCGCTAAGGTTATGCGATGGTTTCGCCTAAAGCGCCTACTGTTGGATTACGCGCTGCACTTCGCCTACCCTCAGCGATGTTTAACAACGCGCCGTAGCGGTCGGAGCGTGTGGAGTACCCCGACGTACCTATCTTATTCACCGCTAACGTAGCCCCGTCACCCCAAAGGGTGGTGGCTGAGGTCCTAATCAACTGGGCTTGCCGGAGCAAGCCCCCGGCCTTCCAGCCGGGGGTCGTTGACGTTATTGTCCTACTATGAGTCCCACTTGCGGATTTTGCTCCAAGTATGGACCAAGTATCCTATGGAAGCAAGACCCCCTGGAAAATTCTCAGGGCAATCGCATCCTCGTTATACCTGGGAAAATTCCATCCACCCTATTTTTGGAGGAGATAGTGATGCGCGTTCTGGTGCAACGGGTCACAGCGGGTGCGGTACGGATTGAGGGAGCGACGGCGGGAGAGATCAACGAGGGGCTGGTGCTGCTGGTTGGAATCTCCCATGACGATGGACCAAGCGAGATCAAGAAGATGGCGCAGAAGGTGGTGCATCTACGCATCTTCGGGGACGAGGAGGGAAAATTCAACCGCTCCCTGCTGGATGTCGGGGGAGCGGCCCTGGTGGTCTCTCAGTTCACTCTCTATGCGGACGCCCGGAAGGGACGGCGGCCCTCCTTCATCCAGGCGGCCCGTCCGGAGCAGGCAGAGCCGCTGGTGGATGCGTTCGCGGCAGAGTTGCACTTATTAGGGGTACAGAAGGTGGCAACGGGGCGCTTCGGGGCCTCCATGCTCGTCGAGATCCACAATAGCGGGCCGGTGACAATCTGGCTGGATAGCGCGGAGATATAAAACGCAAAACGCAAAACGTAAGGTACGGCAACGACCCTATTACGCATTACGTTTCTGGTTCTGCTGGAATTTGTGGTGGAGTCATGGCTCTGCGTGGTGGCCCTCACCCCCACGTCGCTTCGCTCCATGTCCCCTCTCCC
>JACCSL010000765.1 GCA_013812995.1 Ardenticatenales bacterium
GGGAGAGGGCCACCACGCAGAGCGATTCTTAACTTCCTTCGGTGGTAATGGCCTTAAACATGGAATCAACCCTGTCTGACCAGTCTGGCGGCGGCGCGGGGGCCGCCGTTTTGATGGATAGAGATGAACCTCCGGGGTGGCAGGTGTGGCTGCTGCCGGGGCTGCTGCTACTTTTTGTGCTCGCTCCCCTGCTCCGCGCCGGGCTTCCGGCCACGCAGGTCGGGGCGCTGCCACTGCTTGGGGTGGGCGCGATGGGCTACAAGGCGATGATGGCCCTGGCGGTGGTGACGATGACTGGCCTGGTAGGGTTGTTTGCTGGAAAGGTCTGGGGAATGCGGCTAGCGTGGTGGGCGCTTTCGCTGTGGCTCCTGCTGCCCCTGACAATCAGTTTTATCTATCAGCATGGCTCTCTTTCCGCACTATGGCAATGGCGACCCGCGCTGGAACCCTACCAGCTTTTTTGGTCTCCCTGGCCCACGGCCACGAACCCGCGCGAGTGGGTTCAAGGAATCTCTTACCAGCTTGGCCTCGTGCCTGTGGCGCTCGCACTGCTGGCCGCTGTGACCGCCTGGCCGCGCCGGGGCGAGACAGAGGCGCGAAAAATCTTGTTTTTCACTACGATTGCCGGTGTTGGCATCGCCCTAACCTTGCTCGGTGGCCCGGTGCTGCTCTGGCTACGCCTTGCCACGCTGGCGCTGCTGCTGGCGGCGGCGGGGCTGCCGGTGCTTGACCCTCGTTATGCCTCGTTCCCGGTGTTGCTGGCACTGCTGACGCTCGCTGGGCTGAACAGCTACCCCGCCCTTCAGCCCGCATGGCTCGTAGGGTTACCCGCGCAGCCCAACGGGGGACAGCACTTCGGCGAGCAGCAGTTTCTGCTGCTGGATCTCCAGAGCCAGCGCACCGGCGAGGAAACGACCATTGAGGTGCTCTGGCAGGTGCTTGGCCCGCCGGGGCGCGACTACACCGCGTTCGTCCACCTGCTCGATGGCGCGGGCAATGTGGTGGCGCAGGCCGACACACTGCTGGTGGACACGGAGAATGTGACCTCGGCGCGCTGGCCCGTGGGCTACGTGGTGCGCCACCACTACCTGGCCGCGAGCAGCACGCCGCCCACCCACCTGCGCCTTGGCCTCTACGACCGCGAGACGCTTCAGCGCCTCCCGCTCCCGGAGGGCGGCGACAGCGTGACGATTCCCCTCCAGTGACAAATATGAGCGGTCAAGAATCCCCCTCACCCATCCAGGAGCAGGAATCTGTTCACGAGCGAGTCTTAGAGACACCTTCCCAGCCCTTTTACCCGCTGCTGGTTCTGCTGTTCTCCCTGTTTGCCATTGGTCCAACTCTGGGAAGTGGCTACTGGTGGGGCGCGCATGATGCCCGCCACACTGTTTATTTTCTCTTCGAGTTCGACCAGGCCATTCGCGATGGGGTGCTCTGGCCGCGCTGGGCACCTGACTTTGCCTTTGGCTATGGCTATCCCTTCTTCAACGTCTACGCGCCCTTCTCGACCTATGTGAGCGAGGCACTTCACCTCCTCGGCCTGGACCTGGTCAGCGCGGTGAAACTTTCCTTTGCCCTAAGCCTGCTGCTCAGCGGGCTGGCGATGTATGGCTTTGCGCGCCGCCTCTTCGGGGAAAATGGCGGGCTGCTGGCCGCCGTGGCCTATGTCTACCTGCCCTATCATCTGGCAGATATCTACCTGCGCGCCGCGATGGCCGAAAGCTGGGCTTTTGTCTTCCTACCCCTGGTTTTCTGGGGCTTCTATGAGTGCGCCACGCAGCCCCGCGCAAAGGCCATTGCGCTCACGGCGCTCGCCTATGCGCTCTTCTTTCTCTCGCACAATGGCCTGGCCGTGCAGGTGACCTTTGTGCTGATGGCGTGGATCCTCTTCTGGCTCCTGCTCCCGCTACGCTTACAGGGTCGCTTTTTCTGGCAAAGTCGAGAGGCGCTGCTGCTGCGCGCCCGGCACACGGCAGCAGCGGCGGGTGCGGCATTGCTGGGCGTGGGGGTGGGGGCCATTTTCATTCTGCCCTGGCTGCTGGAAACGCGCTTTGTCAATCAGGAGCAATGGTTTACCGACTACTTTTCTTTCACCCATCACTTTGTGGAGCCCTGGCAATTGCTCTCCCCCTACTGGGGCAGCGGCATCAGCGTAGCCGGGCCGGAGGACACTTTTCCCTTCCAGTTGGGGCTGGTACCGTTGCTCCTGGCGGCTGCCGCCTGGGTGCTCCGGGTGAGTGAGACGCAGGCCCGACAGGCACGCCTCTTCTTCACCGGGATGCTGATCTATTTTATCTTCCTGATGGTAGAGGCCAGCCGCTTCCTCTGGGAGTCGCCCCTGGGGGGCATCCTGGCCCCGATGCAGTTTCCCTGGCGCTTTCTCGCGCTGGCGGGCTTCGCGCTGGCGGTGCTTGCCGCCGTTGTGGGGCGACGACTCTCCAGGGGGAACACGCTGCTGCTGGCGGCGCTGATTGTTGTGGCCTCCCAGCCCTATGCGCAGGCCGACATCATCGCGCCCGCCGAGGGGCCTGTCAGCCATAGCGGGCTGATGCGCTTTCAGCAGAGCGCGGGAGAGATGACCGGGCAGAGCAGCTGTGTGGCCCTCGAAGATATTCCCACCTGGTCCCCTCTCGCCGATGTGTGGGTCGGTGGCGGCGAGGTCAACTCGCGTTTTGCGTACGGCGACCTACCGGAGGGGGGCGGCGCAGGCAAGCCGGTGAGTCGCTCTTTCCAGGAAATCACCGAGATCAGGTTGGAGGCACCCGCCACGGTGCGCTGGCTCATCACCTATTACCCTGGCTGGCACGCCTACCGCCTGCCCCTGGACGGAAATCAACCCCTGGAGGAACTGGCCATCACGCCCGCCGAAAAAAGCTGTCATCTCACGGTGCAGGCCCCCCCTGGACACTATCGGCTCCTCGTGCGCTTCGAGGATACGCCTGTGCGTGTGATCGGGAAGAGTCTCTCCATTATTTCTCTACTGCTTGTGATGGGACTGATTTTCGGTCAGAACAGTCGTTTCAAAAGGAGCAAGTGATGAGGGAACTTGAATATGTCAGTGAATTCCCTATAATCCGGCCCGTCGTTCCCAACTATCTACCATAGAGAGATTACTCCTGAAGGGAGTAAGATCAGCGTTACTACGACGCAGACCTTCACCTACTTCCGGGGCACAAACACTCGCTCATGAAACACATTACCAAGCTTGTCCAACGTCAACGTCTGATGGGTGCCTTTCTAACCCTACTCCTACTCAGTGGGTGCGTCACGATTTCGGGTCCCATCGAAGCACCTCCTCCCCCGATTTTCCCTTCAGCAACACCCGCCGAGGTGATTCTGCTGTTCCAGACGCCAACGGCTACCGCTCGGGCCACACGGGTTCGAGCCACGGCCACAGTGATAGCGACGATGGCTCTCACCGATACACTTGAGGCCACCTTCACACCAACCCCTGCTCCCCATCTTTACACGGTGCAGGAGAACGAAACCCTGCTCTTCATCGCGACGAAGCATGGCATATCGCTGGATTCTCTGCTGGCGGCCAACACCCTGAATGCTGACTCTATCATCGCCGTGGGTCAGCAGCTTATCATTCCCACGGCCAGCGACATCGTGCTAGCCGGGGCGCAGAAGGGAACCCCGATTCCCACGCCGCTCACGGAGAGCGGACACATTCTTCATTATGTCCAGGTCGGAGAGACCCTGAGCGCCATCGCTGCCCAGTACAATGTCGCACGCGATGATCTGCTGTGGGCCAACGGTTTCCGCCCGGATGTGCAGTTGATCGCCGGGGATACCATTATTGTGCCGCAGGGAACCTATATTCCGGTTCCCACCGCCACCCCACCCGGCGCTACCCCCGTGCCGACGGTGGTTATTGCCCTGAACCCCTCATCTACTGTCAGTCCGCTGATACCTACAGTGGCGGCCACTCTCCCGGTGCGAAGTCATACCGTCAAGGAGGGCGAAGTGGCGGGCGTGATTGCGCGCAACTTCGGGATTTCACTGGCAGAGCTGGTAGCGGCGAACCCTGGCGTGAATATGGAGCGGCTGAGTATTGGTCAGACGGTGACGATTCCCCCCTCCGGCGCGGCGGACTCTGGCACCACGGCTGCCGTGGCCCCGCCTGTGGGCGCGATTCAGCCGACCTTCACCGCTACCAGTGTTCCACCCGTCATCGTGACGCATGTGGTGACAACGGGCGACACGTTCAAGTCCATCGCCGAGACGTATAAGATCGCGGAGGATGTCCTGAAGGTTTACAATCTGGAGGTTAATGGGGAGCCACCACCTGGAGCCGTGCTCCAGGTGCCGCTGGGAACGCCAACCGCTAGGCCAAGCCCCAGCCCTGCGCCGACCATGACATCTACACCCGTGCCGGAATTCCTGGCCCCCGTACTAATGCTGCCCGCCAATGGTGCCACCTGGGTCCATCGCCCTGACGGACTCCCGCTCCAGCTCCTCTGGACCTCCACGGGGATTCTCAAGGAAAACGAGTTCTACGTCGTGCGGCTGCGCGCGGTGGATAATAAGGGTGAGGTGCTCTGGTCTGATAGCCACTGGACGCAAAACCCGAACTGGAAACTTGAGGAAGAGACACTGGCCCCGCTCAAGGGGCGGGTCACACTGCGCTGGGATGTGATGGTCATGCGGCGCACCTCTCCCGCTGGGCAGGAGCCGCAAACGGGCGTTGCCATCAGCAGCAAGAGTCCAACTTACGAGTTGACTTTTATTAACGCCTCCAACTAAGAGCGGAGCCATCCATGTTGATCGTTCTTGTCTATGTCCACGTCAAGGAAGCGTTCGTGGAGGCATTCAAGGCTGCATTGCTGGAGAATGCGCGTAACAGCGTGCAGGAGCAGGGCATCGCCCGCTTCGATGTGATCCAGCAGCAGGACGATCCCACGCGCTTCGTGCTCGTTGAGGTGTACCGCTCGGTCGAGGCCACCGTCGCCCACAAGGAGACGGCCCACTACGCCATCTGGCGCGACACCGTGGCTGAGATGATGGCGGAGCCCCGCACGAGTGCGAAGTACTCCAATATCTTCCCCGACGAGCAGGGTTGGGGCTGAGAATGCAGTTCGAGTTTGCCAGCGCCACGCGTATTCTCTTTGGCCCTGGCACGCTCGGGCAGGTCGGCACGCTGGCCGCTGAGATGGGCAAATGCGTCCTCGTAGTCACCGGGCCAGGAGAGTCCCGTGCGGCTCCCCTACTAAAATTGTTGGAAGCACAGGGGCTGACTCTCGCGCGCTTCACCATGGCGGGCGAGCCCACGATCCAGCAGGTCCAGGTCGGGGTGGAGCAGGCGCGGCAGGCGGGGAGCCAGGTAGTGATTGGCTTCGGGGGGGGCAGCGTGCTGGACACGGGCAAGACCATCGCCGCCCTGCTGACAAACCCCGGCGATCCCCTGGACTATCTCGAAGTGATTGGCAGAGGGCAAGCCCTGAGCACCCCCTCTGCCCCCTACATCGCCATTCCAACGACGGCGGGCACCGGGGCCGAGGTGACGCGCAATGCGGTGCTTTCCTCCCCGGAACATCAGGTGAAGGTTAGCCTGCGCAGCCCCTCGATGCTCCCGCGCCTGGCCCTCGTCGACCCCCTGCTCACGCACAGCCTGCCGCCCGCGCTCACGGCGAGCACCGGGCTGGACGCGCTGACACAACTTATCGAGCCCTTTGTCTCGAATGCCCCCAACCCCCTCACCGATGCGCTCTGCCGCGAGGGCATTCCGCGTACCGCCCGCGCGCTGCCCCGTGCCTATGAGCAGGGCGACAACGCCCACGCGCGCCAGGAGATGGCGCTGGCAAGCCTGCTGGGCGGTCTGGCGCTGGCGAATGCGCGGCTGGGAGCCGTGCATGGCTTCGCGGGGCCGCTGGGTGGAATGTTCCCGGCCCCTCATGGCGCGCTCTGCGCGGCCCTGCTCCCCCACGTTATGGCGACCAATGTCCGGGCGCTGGAAACGCGGCAGCCGGGCAGCGAGCCGCTGAGCCGCTACGCAGAGGTTGCCAGGCTCCTCACCAGCAACCCCCAGGCGAGTGCTCAGGATGGGGTGCGCTGGATACAAAACTTATGTCAACAGCTCCAGGTACCCCCGCTGGCAAGCTATGGTATGAGCGAGGCCGACATCCCTGCCGTCGTCGAAAAGGCTTCTGTCGCCAGCTCCATGAAGGGCAACCCGCTGACGCTCAGTGTGGATGAGCTGGGAGGAATTCTGGAAGCAGCGTTAGGAATGACCAATAAAACGTAAAACGTAAGCACGGCACAAGAAAGAGCCCATAAGCCTTTATTACGTTTTACGTTTTACGTTTTACGTTTTACGTTTTACGTTTTACGTTTTACGTTTTACGTTTTACGTTTTACGTTTTACGTTTTACGTTTTACGTTTTACGTTT
>JACCSL010000775.1 GCA_013812995.1 Ardenticatenales bacterium
GAGCGAAGCGACGTGGGGGAGAGGGCTCGCATGGCACGCTTCCCGATCTTCCAAACCACAAATTCCAGCAGAACCAGCGACATTTTAGGCCAACGACTCTATTTCACGGAAGCGGTCTAACCAGAAGCGGCAGATAGAGCCGGGACGATTCGCCTGGTTCTGTTGCCGTTGGCGATGGGCCAGGCGTGCCCGTCGCGGTGACCGTTGGTGATGGGCCAGGCGTGCCCGTCGCGGTGACCGTTGGTGATGGTGTCATGGTAGCAATCGCGGTATCCCCAAGGGTGACCTGCGTGCTCCCGCTGAAGGAGCCGTTCAGCGTCAGCCATAGTCGGTCATTGGCCTCGTCGAGAGAGGCGAAGTAGCCCACATCGGCACTCGTCGAGACCCCATTGAGGCTCAGCGTGGTGGGTGCGCTGGCAGCGGTGTAGTTGTGAACCACCACCACCGGATTTTCCAGCGTGCCCTGCGTGACGTTGAGCGTGAAGCGCGCCTGGTTATTGCTGGTCGCGCGCACATTCCAGCTGCTGTAGATGTGATCATAGCCAGCGGGGCTGTAGGTGACAGTGTCCGGGCGTCCAACACCCGCAGGCCCCGAGGCCACCACCGAGCCGACAGAGGCACTCAGCACTGTCTTCTGCACCGTCTCAATCTCGGTCACCTGGCCCGCTACGGGGTTGAGGCTGTGCCTGTCCAGGACAACAAAGACGGAGTAGCTCTGATAGGGGTAGCCAACCAGCATCTTGTCATCCCCGTACGCCGGGTAAGAAGTCTGGCCCACCGCGCCAAAGTTAGAGCCCCAGGCCATGCGCTTGGAGGTGGTGACAAAGGGTAGCTCGTATTGGTTGAGCTGGTAGCTCCAGTTGTAATCCTCCGGCATGGGACCGTCCGGGTCTGTGCTCCCCCACTTCGGGTAGAACCAGTAGCCGCCCGCGTCGTGTTGAAGATAGCTCTGACTCTGCACGAGGCCCATCTCCGCATCGGGATTGGTGGTGTATTCAATCACATACGGGATCGTGTTGGGCTGCGAGTAGTCCCAGCCGCTTGCCATCGTGACCGGGCTGTTGAGCGAACGGAACTTGTAGCGGTCTCCCCAACCCACGCCTGCCACCTCGCTGTTGGCCCCGCCATCCCACTGAAGGTCGCCGTAGGGCGCACGGGTATCGGCGGTGACGACATTGGCTCCAGCAGGTGAGCTATCAAAGGTAACCGTCCAGAGCGGGTGGTCCCGCCCCGTGGCGAAGAACCAGCGTACGGTAGCATCCACAGGGGCTCCCATATCTAGCCGCCACTTGAACTCGTGGATGGCGTGGTGGCGGCCCCGCAGGACGGGGCTGTAGGTGCCCTGAAAGCGGTAGGAGAGGGCCGCTCGGCTACCATCGGCGGGGTAGTGGTTGGTGGTGTAGCCAAAACCGGGATGCGCGGTGCTGGAGCCATTCACCACGCGCGTGCTCGCCCCCAGACGGTAGGTGTACTGGCGTAGGAAGCCGCCCCAGTGGTTGGTGGGGTCGCGCTGGTCGTTCTTGACCAGGGCCGCCGTGCGCGCCGCGCCCTGACTGTCGTACCAGGAGAACTGGTTGGAGGCAAAGCCATCGACGGTGGCACTCTCGTTGACCGTCAGCGGTGGGTAGGAGTCGCCAGGCCCCTGCGTGCCCACGAGGGCAATATCGTCGATGTAGAAGGTAGGCCGGGCGCTGCCGCTCGTATCCTGAAGGGTGATACGGGCGATGGCGGCGGGCGAGCCGAGCGCGGTCAGAGGAACCGTGATCGGGCTCCAGCTCCCCGCAGGCGCGGTGAACGCGTAGGCTGGACTTGACGTACCCCCGTCGGTGGGCTGGGTATAGAGCTGTAGGGCGCTACCCCCCGCACCGCCATAGACCCAAAGGCGAATCGCGCTGTACTCCGCGCCGCTCAGTGGCGTAGCGGTGCGCAGAGAGAAAGCCGCCCACGGCATATCAAAGGTCACCGCGGCCGACGCCGCCCCGCCATGCACGGGCGCTCCATTCGCCAGATTCACGGTGCTGTCCCACGACCAATCCAGCCAGCCGGAGGCAAGCGCATCGTCATAGATAACTCGATCCGCCGCCGCCGCGCACTCCCCGATGGCAACCTCGGCGAGATGGCTCTGGTTGAAGGCCGCGATGGCGCTCTGGCTATCAGGCCAGGTGCCAAATTGAGCCCCGCCCCCATCGTCCTCGTAGACCCAGGTCCAGAATCCTGCATAGCCGTTGGTATGCAGGCCATCAATTACTGCCCCTAACGAGCGATCCATCCCCGTCGCATTCGCGGGCATCTCGCCGATGACGGCAGGTTTATCGAAGCCGGCCTCAGTAGTACTGTTGAAGAGGGGCGAGTAGGAGTATGTCGCCTCGTCGCCATTCATCCAGGCATAATAATGGGGTTGGTAGAAATCGAGCGTTCCCTGTGCCGCAAAGGGTGTGAGGTCCGCATCAGACCACCAGTTGCCCGTCGCGCCCAGCGCGCTGTCGCTGTTCCACTTGATGCTGGCGCTGCCCAGGGTGACCAACTGGTTGCTGTTCTGGTGGATGGTCGCGGCTATCTCGGCCACAAAACGCTGCATCTCGGCCAGCGTCACCGGCTGGCTGATCTCGGCATTGACCGCGTCGGACTCCACAATCCCCCACTCCGGCTCGTTGATGATGTCCCAGGCCAGGATGTTGGGGTGCGTGCCGATGGTGTAGGGTGTGCCTGCGATGGGGTGCTGGAGCATCGGGAGCAGCGCGTTGCTGATGAACGACTGCCGCTTTGCCGCCTCCACGAGGAGATCGCGGTGCCCGCCCGCGTGCTCCCCCTGGGCTCCGTTTTCATCGTCCAGCATGGCAAAGTCCCACAGGGCAAAGACCAAGTAGATGTCATGCTGCTCCGCCAACCGGATGGCACTCTCCACGCTGGGCAAAAAGGCGGCGTCCAGCCCTGTGACGGCACCGCCGCTGGTGGAATCGAACTCCGGCGCGCCCCGCCCATCGGTGAAAAGCCACCAGCGCACCGTATTGACGCCGCTTTGGCGCAGGGTGGTGAACATCGCGTTGGTATCCGTCGCGCTATAGGTGTGGTAATTGGCCCACTCCTCGACGGTGCCGAAATCGCTGCCATAGCCACCATTTTGCCAGGGAACGTTGACGCCGGAGAGGAACCACTCACCGCAGCCCCACGGAACGCGCTGGGTCGTAGGGCTGCGAGAAGGTGTAGCAGAGAGCGCGCTGCCTGCGGCCAGGAGTAGGAGCAGGCAGGCCAGCCACCCATAAAGGGCCAGGGGACGTAGGGCGCGGAGTCGTTGCATGAATGCCACCTTTCGGGAATGCCAGAGCACGACTCTGCAATTATGAGGGACTACCTGCGCCCGATGCAAACTGACCCTGGAAAGCAGCGCACCATCAGTGTGTTAGCAGCGATATTCTGCTTCTGACGGAATTTGTGGTTTGGGAGATGGGAAGCGCCCACGGACTCCCTGATTGGCGAGCGGCGGGCTTCCCTGTCCACAAAGCTACGGAAGAGGGCTAGGGGCTAGTGGTCTGTCAGGGATGAGGTGATGGATAAGAACGCATTACGTTTTATGATCTCATCAATCGACGCTTGACGCACGGCTAGCATCTTGTCGGGTGCGCCGGTCCCATCCACGACGTGCAGGCGATCCTCCGAGCAGCACCAGGCAATCCACCGTCATACACCCGGCCTCAACTCGGAAGCGGGCAGCGTGGCACGCTCCGCCTGCTGTTTGCGCCACCCATAGGGCGTT
>JACCSL010000799.1 GCA_013812995.1 Ardenticatenales bacterium
CGCGACGGCGCTGCGCTACATTCCCTCCTTTGCCCGGCAGATCGAGCAGATTCAGGAGGCGCAGGCGGCGCGCGGCTGGGATGCCACGCGCCGCCAGGTGCTGAAGCGGCTGCAGAGCCTCTCGCCGCTCTTCGTGGCGCTGCTTATCCATGTCTTTCGCTCTGTGGACACGCTGACGATGGCGATGCTGGCGCGCGGGGTGGGCCGCGCCACGCCGCGCACCGTGCGCCACCCGCTGCACATGGCCGCGCGGGACTGGGGCGCGCTCGTTTTTGGGCTGCTCGTGACGCTTCTCTGGCTGCTGGTTGTGGCGTAACGATTTTGGGGGGAGAGTGTTTTAAGAGTTTATCAGCGGCCCTACACAGAGGAGAGCAGTGAGCGGGCCGCTGCTTCTTGTCGCTGAATAACAAGCGCGTACCAGAAGCGTCAAAAGGATATGCCCATGCGCCTCTATGCGCACATTCGGGGGTGGGGAAAATACGTCCCGCCCCAAGTTATGACAAATGACGATATCGCCCGCTTCGTGGATACCAATGCTGAGTGGATATTCAGCCGCACCGGTATCGCGGAGCGGCGTATCGCGGGCAAAGATGACACGACGACGACGATGGCCTATAAGGCTGGGCTGGCCGCGCTGAGTGCTGCCGATGCGGACCCTGCGAAGGTCGAGCTGATTATCGTGGCGACGATGACACCTGACCGCGTCATGCCCTCGACAGCCTCGCTCGTGCAGAGCCTCATCGGCGCGGAGAAGGCCGCCGCCTTTGACCTGGGCGCGGCCTGCTCCGGCTTTGTCTATGCCTACAGCGTCGCCAGCCAGCTCATCGCGAGCGGGGCCTACCGCAATGCCCTCGTCATCGGGTCGGATGCCATGTCCCATATCCTGGACTGGAATGACCGTGGTACCTGCATCCTCTTTGGCGACGCTGCCGGGGCGTTCTATCTGGAAGCCGACGAGCAGGAGGGCGGGATGCTCGCCTTCGAACTGGGCTCCGATGGCTCCGGCGGCAACCTGCTCACCGGGCCAACGGTTGGTAACTCCTACGTGCCTTCCTGCGGTCCTGACCTTAAATACAATGCCCTGGACATGAATGGGCGCGCCGTTTTCCGCTTCGCGACTCGCATCATGGGCCATGCCGCCGAGGAGGCGCTTCAGAAGGCCGGGCTGACAAAAGATCAGGTGGACCTGTTCATCCCACACCAGGCCAACATCCGCATCATCGAGTCGGCGGCGAAACAGCTGGGCCTTTCAATGGACAAGGTCTACGTGAACATCCATCGCTACGGTAACACCTCGGCGGCCTCCATCCCCGTCGCCTTCTGCGAGGCGGTTGAGGAGGGGCGGCTGAAGGACGGGGATAATGTGGTGGTTGTCGGCTTCGGCGGCGGGCTGACCTGGGCCGCCGCTGTCATGAAGTGGGTCGCTGTTCCCGAGGAGCCCCAGGATCCCTACAGCGCCCGCGTCGCGCGCCGCTGGGTTCGCTACCAGCGTGCCCGCCTGGGTTCCCTCAAGCATCGAGTCGAGCATATCATGGATGACTGGCTGGAAACCGGCTCCCGCATCGTGGAAAAGCAGGCCAAGCGCCGGGACCCGAAAGAGCGGTCGGAGAAAGAATAATCCTGCTGACACTCGCCCCCTCCTGGAACAACCAGGAGGGGGCTTTTTTTGTGCCTGTGAGTGGCGCGGGCCTTGCTACAGTAACGTGGCAGGAGGAAACATGCCAAAAGAAGCAGAAAGCACGGTCATCCCAACCCTGGACGCCAAGGCGTGGGAGGTCTACCAGCGGCTACTCGCCACCTACGGCGAGCGTCCCCTGGTGCCGCGCCGCTCCCCCATGCACGAGCTGATCTCCACCATGCTTTCCCATCGTACCACGCAGAAGAACGAGGACACCGCGTTCCGCCAGATGTGGGACCGTTTTGGCTCGTGGGAGGCCATTCGCGACGCGCCCGTGGCCGACCTGGCTGAGGCGATTGCCCCCTCCAACTTTCCGGAGGCCAAGGCCCCGCGCATCCAGGACACCCTGGCCCGTATCATTGACGAGCGCGGCGAAGCCTCCATTGATTTTATCGCGGCGCTTGACGCGGCGGCGGGGCTGCGCTGGCTCATGGCCCTGCCGGGGGTTGGCATCAAGACGGCGTCGCTGGTGCTGTTGTTCTGCTTCAGCAAGCCCATCATGCCCGTAGACACGCACCTGCACCGCGTCAGTGGGCGGCTGGGGTTCATCGGTCCCAAGACGAGCGCCGAGGCCGCGCACCGCGACCTCCTCGTGCTGCTTCCGCCGGAGCCGCCCGTCCTCTTCAACTTCCACGTCGCCATGCTCCGCCACGGGCAGACGCTCTGCATCTGGGGCACCCCGCGCTGCGCCAAGTGTCCGCTCACCGACATCTGCGATTATTATCAGGTGGTGGTGAAACCGAAGTAGCGGCAGGGCAGGGGTCAAAAGTCGGCCCCGACCTGTGGAGGGCGGCCCTCTCCCCGGCTTTCAGCCGCCCCTCTCCCGATTTCGGGAGAGGGGACACTGAGCGAAGCGACGTGGGGGAGAGGGCCAT
>JACCSL010000853.1 GCA_013812995.1 Ardenticatenales bacterium
GCTGTGAATCGCCTCGTTGATCCCACGCTGGATCGCCGAGGTCAGGCCGCGCTCGTCCGTGCGGCGCAGCAGGGCAACCCGCAGGGTGTCGGGGGTGTTGTAAATGGCCTGGAGTGCCTCAACGGCCTCCCAGGTTCCGTCCGGGGAGTTGTCATCCACCACCAGAACCATGTAAGGGGGAGAGGCGCTTGCCAGGAGCCGCTCAATGAGCGGGACAATGTTTTCTCGCTCGTTATAGGTCGGCAAAACGGTGCAAACCAGCATAGTTTAGCTTTCTGCGTTCAGCGTTCAGGGACAGCAATAGCTATAACGACAGTAACGAGGCTGACCGCTGGGTGATGAGTGCTATTTTCGTGCCAGCGCATAGAGGCTTAGCCCGGCGGGCAGCGATGCATGGCGCAGCCAATGAGCCTCGCTCTGAAGCATTGCTTTGAATAGTGTGTTCAAGAGAGGCGGGGTGTTCAGTTGCGCCTGCACGGCGGTGTGCCCCCCCTGTTGAGCGAGCCGCACCAGAATAGCCGGAAGCAGGAGCAGGCTATTGGCGTAGGTTAGTCGCAAGAGTTCCAACCCCGCTGCTCGCAGAGTGTCCGTCACCTCTGAGGCAGAGTACCGCCGCCCCGTCCCGAAGGCCACATCATGGGGGCCGCGCAGCCAATCGTAGGCACTGACCCGTAGGAGGAGGATGCCGCCAGGCTGAAGCACCCGTTGGCTCTCCCTCAGAGCCGCCAGGAGGTCGACCCCCTGCTGATCGAAGACATCCAGCCCGATGATGGCCCCACACTGCTCCGAGGCCAACGGCAGATGGTGGAGATTTGCCTGCATCACAGAGGCAGTGACCGCCTGCTTGGTATGGGCCAGCGCGACGGGATTCAGGTCTAACCCAATCGCCTGCCGGGTGGGATAGTGCGCCTTCAACTCGCCCAGAAACGCCCCGCCCCCGCAGCCAATCTCTACGATAGGCGCGTTTGGAAAGTCAATACCCTCCAGAAGGGTGTGAGTGATGCCACGCATCCCAACGCTCCACCAATGCGACCTCTCATGGTGGTACAGCGCGGGCAACAGGGCGGATGTGGGCGAAGAACCAACCATAATGAACCTCGACTATTCTCCAGACAAGCAGGGAGGTGGCCCGGAGCACCCTCTAGGAAAGCGTCCAGAAACCACCTCGTTCTGTCAAAGTAGGGTACGATACTTTCGGCAAATGGCAAATCATCCCCACCCTGGACTCCCTACGAAATGCAACCTCTCACAGGGGAGCGGCGTACTGGCCCATACCAAGCAACAACAAGAAGGAGTCCATCAATGGCACATATCCAACTACGCCGTCAAAAAGGGATCATCGCCGGGGTCTGTGGGGGACTGGGCGCTTTTTTCGGGATTAACCCGTGGGTGTTTCGACTCTTGTTCCTGGCTCTGATTCCCGCCGCAGGTAGCCCCATCCTGCCCTACCTACTGCTGTGGCTCATCATCCCATCCCGTCATCGATATTGATACGCTATGAGCCCGCCAAGCGCCCATCTCTCTGATGGGCGCTTGTTTGTGTTATGGGTTGCTTGACGCTGGCTGCTCTGGAGGGTAGCATAGCCTTGACCCTGATCTGTTCAAGGAGAGTGCTATGTGTGCCAACCCGAAATGCCGAGTGAAGGCCATCGAACTAGGGCGCTGCCGCCGCTGTGGCGAGGTCGTCTGCTACTCATGTGGCTATAAGACCCTGCGCGGCACCTGGCACGACGGTGCCTTCTGCCAGACAGCGGGCATTGACCACGAGACATCGGTGGATTCCGAGCTTCGCGCCAGCCAGTAAGCACCGTGCAAATCGGTGCTCCCTCTTAACGTCCGCCCCAGCGACCCCACCAGGAGTACTTCCATGAGCGACGGATCCGCCCTCCGCCTGATTTCCGCTTCATCCATTCTGCCTACCGAGGAAAATACGCTGCATTATCTTCCATTTGGGACCACCACGCTCAAGCTGCGCTTTGACCCGCCGGCCGATTGCCCCGAGGGCGTGCTCTTTGCTGCGCCAAAGCAGCGCCATCTGGAAACCGAGCGGGTCATCGTGGGCCACGAGGACGAGGGGCAGGAGTTGTGGATTACCTGGGGTGGGGGCAAGGTCGAGGGAATTCACTTCACCCCCTCGCAGGGCCAGCGATACCTCTACTTCAATATCTCCCATCGAGGAGATGTGATTGCGGAGGATTTTCCGGTCACCATTCAGGTGAAGGACGCAGAGGGCTTTCTCGTGGAGGAGCGTTGCTTTACCTTCTATAGCCCCCATGCCCGGCAGCCCGTGCGGCTGGGGTGGCAGACGGATTGGCCCTTCGGCTCCACGTTACGCTGGCAGGGCAAGCAGGTGCCGCGCTATCAATCGCGCTGGTGGCCGCAGCAGCGCATCGAGTTCGACACCCGCGAGGCTCCCCCGCTCAGCCTTCGATATGATCGCATCACGACGAGCGACCGCTGGGGGCGAGTGATTCTCTCGCTGGGGGATACCACGCTGGCAAAGGTGGAGGGGCGGCTGGAATCGGCGCTCCATGATGGTCATCTCTTTGATGCCGACCTCTTTCATTTCCACGAGAATATCTGGGCGGTCCGCCTCTGGTTCGTCTGGCTGCACAACACGTTTACCCAGGACGACATCTACCCCGACCTCCGAGGGCGCGCGGTTCCCCTGGTGCGTGACAGCCGCGAGGAGATTCCCGATGCTGAGCGCTTCGATATCCTGGTAGATGTGAAGGAGAAACTCGTCACGCACATTGGGACGGACAACCACTACAAGGAGCTATGGGGGCAATGGTGGGAGGCGCGGCCCGTGCTGGCGCGCATCGGGCAGAATGTATCGCCCCGCACGCTACTATTTATCCTCGCAGCTCGGGCCACCGACACCCTTGTTAGCCTCTCCGAGAGCCGCGCTGACAGTTATGATCCCGCCGCGATTATTCGGGAGGAGTTTATAAGCGGCTCGCGCGCCCTGACCTTCGAGGAGGTTCGCGACTCAATCTCCTGGGAGGCGCACGCCCCCATCGTGGACAATTTCCGGATTCAAGGGGAGTACATCAGCGGGGATGTGCGGGTTCTCACCGACGAGCAATAAAAAAGCGCGAGGGGAAAATCCCCTTGCGCTCGTATGACTGAGGTGTACGCTTAACTAGAAGCGCTTGTCGACCTCTTGCCGGACCTCGTTCCACCCGTGTCGGACGGCGTCCTTGAAGTCATCCCACGGCCCATCGTTGTCGCTCTCCCAACCCGTGCGAGCATCGGCCTCGAAGGTGTTCCAGTCGCGGCCACGATAGCGTGTGTCGTTGGCGAGCGTGTAGCCGTAGCGGTAGGCAGGCTCGTACTGCTCGTAGCTGTAGCGGCTGCTCGGGTAGGTTGTGGTGTAGTGATTGCGGAAGCGGGTCGAGTAGTTGCTGTAGTCACGATCCATATCCGTGTTGATCTGATCCACCTCGACCTCGGTGCGGCGTACCGTGTCGCGGATCGTCTGCACGTCCTCTACCACTTCCTTATTGATGACGACCTCGCCCGTCACGCGGGCCTCCTTGGAGATCACGGCCTCCTCAGACATCTCCGTTACCTCGATGGTGCCGTCGCGGAGGTTCGCCATGTCCTCATTGGTCACGGGGCGATTCACATCGCGGTGCTCCACCTGGACGTGCTCCTTGCGCAGGCGGATCTGCTCCTCAACAGGAACCTCGGTCACATGGGTATGGACGCGAACGCCACCGCCGCTGGCCTGGTTGACGCGCTTGCTAACCTTCAACTCTTCCTGAATCTCAGGGACGACGGCCCGGCCCTCTTTGTCCATAGTGCGGGAGGTGTCTCGGTCTACGTTGCGGTAAGTCTCGCGCTCCTGGCGCAGTTCCGTCTCCTGAAGGGGCTTGGCATTGGCATTATAGCCGGTCCAGCCGCGCTCGCGCCAGGTATCCGCCCGCTGATCGATGTCGATGGCACCATAGCGGTTCATGATCGCCACAGCGTTCTCTATCTGGTTGTCGTCCGCGTGAACCGTTACCAGGGTGCCGCCACGGCGGATACCCTCGGCGTAGAAGTGAGCATCGTCCTCGGGCACACCCAGGTCAACGAGACCTGCCAGAATCCCACCGGTGATCGCGCCAACGCCTGCACCCGTCAGGGCACCGAGCAGCGGACCCGCCGCCAATACAGGACCAATACCGGGGATCGCCATCGCACCGAGCCCCGCGAGGAGACCAATCAGGCCACCCTCGATGGCACCAACGGTGGCACCCTCACCGACAGAGACGTCTTCGCTGTCCACTACCTCGCCGCTCTGGACGTACTTATCGTACTCACCCGTGGCGTTGTTCGCTACCAGGCTGATATTGTTGCGGTCGAAACCGTTGGCTACCATTTCCTGTACGACCTTCTGGGCGGTGTTGAAGTCATCGTAAAGTCCAATTACTGTCTTCATGGGTCAAGTCCTTTCGTGTGTTGCTTGTCGTGTTGGTAACCTTGACTATTGACTTTTTTGAGGCTTTCCTCAACAAATCGCTATCGTGCAAGTTGCGTGCCATCTCCTTACTGGTGGGGCTCTTTGCCCTCTAACCGCTCCACAAATGCTTCCTCGCTGCGCAGGATAACGGTCTGCGGGACCTCCGTCTGGACCTGGCGCTTGGAGATGTGCAGCTCTTCTTTGAGTACGAGCCGCTTCTCCACCACCAGCACCTCCTCCACCACGGGAACAATCATGATATCGCCCTCGTAGCGGACATCAAGAGGACCATCCACATAGCGATTGACCGGAACACGCTCAACGGAGACCTCCTCGCGCAACAGAGGCACGTTGACGGTCTCCTCCCGCTCCTGAACCACCTTTCTGATCCGCACACGCCCTGTCTCGACCTGGCGCTTCTGAATCTTCAGGAATTCCTCGATCACGGGAATCACAAGCGTTTCGCTCTCGCCCCGTCGTTCAAGCTCGCCATACTGTTCAAGCTCGACCAGACTCATGGGTAGGTAGTAACTGCCATCCTCCTGCCGGGTAAGCAGTTCCAGCGGGACGACCACCTGCCGCCCATTGTCGAGGCGAACCATGACATGCTGGTTGTCCTGATTCGAGCCTACGGGTGGCACCGCAATGGTTCCCCGCAGACCCTCTTTGCCGACTACGATGACGTCATTGGCCTGGTTCATCGGCGACTCCTTTCATCCTTGTCTCACGAACCCCCAGCGGCTCAAGCAATAACGGTGCCATTTTGCGATGGGCTTTGCCTTTCGACCTCTACCTTGTAAACTATTGACAGGCCGCGCACGGATGATATAGAGTTATCCTTAGCCAGCCGTGCCCTCATCAAGAAAGGTCAGGTTGTTTCCTTATGGCATCGTCAGCCTCGACTCAACCCAATTCACGAATTCCTCTTGATCGTAGCTTCAAGATTCTGTTCAATGTGGTGGCGGTCCTGACCGTCATCACAGGTTTTGTCCTGTTTTTCTTCCCGGAGCGGGCAGGGGGAATGCCTCCGGGCGTCAGTGTGGCAGAGGCCCGACCACTCTGGCCCTGGCCGCTCACGCCCCTGGTATCCCGCTACCTGGGAAGTCTCTTTCTCGGGGTGGGGGTGGGGGCCGCTGCCGCCGCCCGGCAGACATGGTGGGAGCAGGTCCGCGTGATGGTCATTCCGGGGATTGTCTTCACAGGGATGGCCCTGCTCTCCTCTGCCATTCATTTTGGAAGTTTCCAGCCCAGTCGCATCGTCACCTGGCTCTATTTCGCCCTGTACACGCTGGTCTTCGTTGCGGCGCTCGTCCTCTCCCTGCGGCACGAGCAAGCCTCTCAACATGGAGAATTGTAGTGCCCTGCGAGGGGTAATGGAGTTACCCAGTGTCGCTCGTTTCTAGCCTGCGCGCTCTGCTTCCCAGCCAGGATCCTATTAAACTGCATATTCCTATCGATGTCGCGATGCCAACCGCTGAATTATGGCCGCTGCTCTCCAACACGCAGCGTATGAACCCGGCCGTTGGCTTCCCCTCGATTCTGTTCACGCCCCTCCAGGGGCAGGTCGGCCAACTGGCAAGCACACGCTTTCTGGGGCTGCGCTTCAACTGGAAAGAGTTGCCCTTCGAGTGGGTGGACCAGCGCGAATTTCGCGTGGAGCGAGTGTTCAAGGGGATTGCCGAGCGGGTGCTGGTGGGAGCGAACTTTACCGCGCTGGATGCAGAGCACACACGGGTTGAGGTCATCGCGGAGGTCATCCCACGCAACTACCCGGCCCGGCTCATCACGCTTCTTGTTCTGGAGCGCGTGATGGGCGCGCGCTTCCGCCAACTCCTGCGCACCTTCGAGCAAAACTACCAGCAGGGCAAGCACATTATCTTCCCATCGCCCAGCAAGCCGCAGGTCGATGCCGAGCTTCTGAACAGCCTGGAAATGATCCTGCGCGCCATCCCCCGCCTGGATGATGGGCTGATTGATCGGCTGACGGATCACCTGCGCGAATCGGCGGATGAAGAGGTCACGCGCATGAAGCCCTTCGCGCTCGCGGATCGGTGGGGCGCGTCCCGCACGGAGACGCTGCGCATCTTCCTGCACGCCACGCGCCTCGGGTTGCTGGACCTGCAATGGGAGATGCTCTGCCCCAACTGCCGCGTCAGCAAGGCCAGCTACAGCACGCTCGCCGATCTCCAGGAGCAGGCCCACTGCGAGAGCTGCCACATCACCTTTGATGCCAACTTTGACCAGTATGTGGAGCTTCGCTTTACCGCAAACCCGCGCGTGCGAACGGCGGAGGGGAGCACCTACTGCGTGGGCGGACCGTTCATCACCCCGCACATCAAGGTGCAGGTGCGCGTCCCGGCTGGAGCCACCAGGCGCGTCTCCATTCCGCTGCCCGCCGGAAACTACCATCTGCGCTGTCTGGGGCGGCCCGCGCGCACCGCGTTCTCGCTCGTGGAGGAAGGGAACGCACCGATAGAGGATAAACTGGAGGTGGATGAGCAGGGCCCCCGGCTGAGTGCCCTGCGGCTGACACGCTCGGAGCAGGGGGCGCTGGAGCTCTTCAACAAGAGCAACGAAGAAATTCTCTTTATCGTGGAGCAAAACGCGTGGGACCAGGATGGGGTGAGCGCGGCGGTGGTCACCTCGATGCAGGAGTTCCGCGATTTGTTCGGCTCTGAGGTTCTGGCACCAGGGCTGAGCATCGAGATTCGGACACTGACTTTCCTGTTCAGCGATCTGAAAAATTCCACGGTGATGTATGAGGAGGCCGGAGATTCGATGGCCTATACCCAGGTGCGCGACCATTTTGTGGCGCTCACAGCAGCGATCAGCGCCCACCAGGGAGCCATCGTCAAGACCATCGGGGACGCGGTGATGGCAATCTTCACCAGTCCGAACGATGCGCTCCAGGCAGCCATCGATTCCCAGCATGCCATCGCGCGGCTCAATGAGGCAAACCCGACGCGGCCCGCCCTGCGCCTCAAGCTTGGGCTGCACACGGGACCATGCATTGCCATCACGGCGAACAATGTGATCGACTACTTCGGATCGACGGTCAATGCGGCCGCGCGTATCCAGGGAATCAGCATTGGGGGCGACATCATTCTCTCCCAGGAGGTGGCAGATGACCCCAGAGTGACTGCCCTTCTCGCCCCCTACTCTACTGTCGAGCAGTTTCCTGCCACCCTCAAGGGGCTGACTTCCACCTTTGTTCTCTACCGTCTATGGCCCCTGCCCCATCTCTGGGGGCCAGCCGATAAAGAGAGGACAACCGTTGGCGGGTTGTCCTCTTGATGGCTGAAGGAGAATGAGCCCTACATGACTTCGGCAAGCTTCTGGTAAAACAGAATCGCCGTTTCGATGCCCCGGTAGAACATGGAAATATTCATCTTCTCGTTGGGGGCGTGAAGGTTATCATCCGGCAGCCCGAAGCCCATGAGCACCGTGTCGATGCCCAACTCTTTCTTCAGCGTTGCCACCACAGGGATGGAGCCGCCCTCGCGCACGAAGATGGGACGCACCCCGAACACTTCCTCGTAGGCCTCGCTCGCCGCCTTCATCGGCGGGATGTCGCGCGGGATGATGGCCCCCCACCCATGATGCAGCTCACGAACCTCCAGGCGTATCGTCGGCGGGGCCAACTTCCGCAGATGCTCACTGACCAATGTAGCGATCTCCCACGGATCCTGGTCTGGAACGAGGCGCATGGATAGCTTGGCCGCCGCCTTGGCAGGCAGCACCGTTTTGGCTCCCTCGCCCATGAAACCGCCCCCCATCCCATTGACCTCCAGCGTGGGCCGCGCTGTGGTGCGCTCCACCACAGAGAATTCCGGTTCCCCCCAGGCCATTGGGGCTCCTGTCTCTTCGAGCAGGGTATCTTCATTATAGGGAACGCGCGCCAGTTCCGCACGCTCCTCCGGGTCTAACGGGCGCACCTTGTCATAGAAGCCTGGTACGGTGATGCGACCCGTGTTGTCATGCAGTTGAGCGATGATCTCGCAGAGAGCCTGGAGGGGGTTGTGAACCGCACCGCCATAAATGCCGGAGTGCAGATCGCTCCGTGCACTCTCGACATGGACCTCGATGTAAGAAAGCCCACGAAGCCCATAGACGATGGTGGGTTGCTGCTCATTCAGGATGTGGCTATCGGAGATGATCGCCACATCGGCGGCAAGCCGCTCCCGATTAGAGTTAATCCAGGCATCCAGGTTGGTGCTGCCAATCTCTTCCTCGCCCTCAAAGAGACACTTGACATTGACCGGGAATCCGCCAGCACTCTTCATCAGTGCCTCCAGCGCCCTCACATGAACCAGGAGTTGCCCCTTATCATCGGAGGCACCACGGGCATAGAGCTGGCCCTCGCGCTCCGTGGGTGTAAAGGGGTCGCTCTGCCATTCCTTGAGCGGGTCCGGGGGCTGGACATCGTAATGGCCGTAGATCAGCACGGTGGGGGCTCCCTCGGCCTGAAGCCACTCCGCATACACAATGGGATGACCCGGCGTGGGTGCGATCTCCACGCGCTCCATCCCCAGCCCTGTCAGCTGTTCCTGAAGCCACTGGGCGGCGCGCTGCATGTCCTCCTGGTGCTCACTCAGGGTGGATATGCTAGGAATGCGCAAGAAGTGTTTGAGTTGCTCCAGCGCCTCCTCACGGTGGTCGTGCGCGTAAGCAATGGCATTCATAGGCTGACTCCTCGGGGGTTAGGAAATAGTTTGTTTGGCTAACTACTACATGAGTTTCATTGTAGCGCGCTTTGGGTCAGGCAGAAATTGGACCACCGGCAGGCATCTCCTGATCCCGCCGATGCAGGCTGTCGAATCCCTCGGGTTTGATCGCACTGATCGAGCCATCTAGCAGCGCGGCGAGCCCTGCCTGCATGGCTTCCTGATCGGCGGCACGGGTGGTTGGCCGGGGAGGTATATAATCATTGGGCTCATCGTAAATAGTGATAAAGCCCTCGTAGTTGCGCAGAATGACCTTGTTGACGCCCTGCGAGATCATGTAGGTGGGACCAACCGGAACCTTGCCTCCGCCACCCGGTGCATCTACGACGTAGGTAGGCACCGCATAGCCCGAGGTGTGACCGCGCAAGGATTCCATGATTTCGATGCCCCGGCTGACCGACGTACGAAAATGGCCTGCGCCCGCCACGAGGTCGCATTGGTATAGGTAGTAGGGCCGAATGCGATTCCGGACCAGGGTGTGGATGAGATCGCGTATGATCTCTGGCGCATCGTTCACACCCGCCAGCAGCACCGCCTGAGCGCCCAGGGGAATCCCTGCATCGGCCAGCCGCGCACAGGCACGAGCCACCTCGGGCGTCATCTCGCGCGCGTGATTGAAGTGAATATTCATCCAGAGGGGATGAAATCGGCGCAGCATGGCAATCAGCTCCTCGTCGATGCGCTGCGGCAGGAAGACGGGAACCCGCGTCCCGATGCGGATAATCTCGATATGAGGAATTGCACGCAACCGTTCCAGCAGCATCTCTAAAATTTTCGGGGGGAGAACAAGGGGGTCGCCTCCTGAGAGAAGGACATCCCGCACAGCGGGTGTGCGCGCCAGGTACTCCAACTGCTGGTCATAATCGCGGCGGGAAAATTGGGCCGTAGGGTCGCCCACAATGCGGCTCCGTGTACAGTAGCGGCAGTAGCTGGCACACTGGGTTGTGACAAGCATGAGCACGCGATCCGGGTAGCGATGCACCAGGCCAGGCACGGGGCTATGCGCTTCCTCCGCCAGAGAATCCACGTCCTGCCCCTCGAATGCTTGAAGTTCGCGCACTGTGGGAATCACTTGTCGCCGGATCGGGCAGTGGGGATTGTCCGGATCAATAATCGAAGCAAAGTAGGGCGTAATATCCACGCGAAACCGGCGGGACCGTGCTCCTTCTAGTTCTTCAGGCGTCAGATGAAAGAGAGAAGTGAGTTCCTCAACGCTATTGAGCCGATGTTTGAGTTGCCAACGCCAATCATTCCACTCTACATCTGGTACGGTGGCAAATAGGGGATGGCGGGGGGTGGTGGGGCAGCCATGTGAATCAGGGGGGTCCGAGCCGGGGCGCTCAACCATGTCATGCTCCTTGCGGTCGCTATAGAAAGAGCGTAGCAGGGTGCTACACTCTGGTGAAAAGAATTATATCTAACTTGAAATTAGAACACTAAAAAGGAATCCCCCCACCTGTCAGCATTTTGACAATTTGGCGCTGGTAAAAGCCACAAACCAACGATGACATTTTTATACATCATACTGTTGACAGGGGCATGGGTGTTTCAGTATACTGCGAGGATTGCAGAATCGGTGGTTGCCTCCCTCCCCTGGGATGGTTTATCGCCATTATAGTGTTGTCAAAAATTTCTATAACCACCTGCGCCTTATTCATGAAATAGTGCTGATACCATCAGTTCTGTTTTTTTGTGTACGAGGAATGGGTGGGATTTCTCATAAATCCAAGACTTGAAATGAGAGCTTCTTGAGGGGTAGTTCCTAATGGCTAAGGATACTCAACAGTCAGAGTCCAAAACTAGCACAACGCAGCCTCCCGCTCGTGATAACCTGGCCCTCGGCCCTGGTGGGATGCGCGATACCCCTCATGATTTTCTCTTCAACCACCTTGCCGGGGCGGATTCGGTCGAATCCCAGGCGAGTTCGCTCACCCGCCTACAATCCACCCAACAGCAGGTGATGCTACAGCGCCTTGGTTCTACGCATGGCAACCAGCATGTGCAGCGGGTCGTCGCCGCAATGCAGGGCACTGCTACCTCTGCTTCCTCGGCTTCTTTCTCTGCTTCTCCTCCCTCCCAGACCCCCTCTCCCTCTCCTGTTCGCTCGACATCGGCTGCTCCTCTGCTTCAGGCAAAGTTATCCGTCAACGAGCCGGGCGATGAGTATGAGCGAGAAGCGGATCAGATCGCGGATCAGGTGATGAGGGCGCAGTCGGTGGCCCCCCCCGCCCCCCCCGAGGACAACGGTAACAAGTCAGCCCCCGCCACCCCGTATGTGGCCCCCATCTCGCGCTTGGTACAGGCGAGTGGCGATGTAACGGGCGAGGTCTCCCCGGAAGTTGAGCGCAACATCTCCTCCATGCGGGGCGGCGGACAGCCACTCCCCCGGGAAGAGCGCACCTTCTTTGAGGAGCGGATGGGGGTCGATCTCGACAACGTACGAATCCACGATGATTCCAAGGCAATTCAGACCTCGCGAGACATCAACGCGAAAGCCTTTACTGTAGGGAGCAATATTGCCTTCAACGCAGGTGAATATCAGCCAGGCACCGATTCGGGGCGGCGGCTACTTGCGCACGAGTTGACCCATGTCGTGCAGCAGGGCGCGGCCAGCACGCTGCAACGCAAGGCTGCGGCAGCGGAGGGAACCTGCCCTATTTGTGGTAAGACAGGCAAGGGAACTTGCCCCGGATGTGGTGAGTCTTTTACACCAATCGACCCGATTCAACGGCAGGTTGGCAGCGGTAGCAGTAGGACGACCATCCAACGTTTCAAGATAGACAAACCGGAAAAATTTAAACTGCCAGAAGCCGCTGCGCCTCTGGCAAAGAAGGGGCTGGAACTTGGGGCTGTAAAGCCCACTTCTGACCTGAAGGCGACGAGTGAAGATCCCGCCGCTAGCGAGGCCGCCGTCCCGGCAGCCATCGCCGAGGCACCGATCAAGGCCCCCTCCGAAAGCATTGCCGTTGAGCCACTGTCCCTCCGGCCGCTAGCAGCCCCTCAACCCATGCCGCTGGCTGAGAAGGGCAAGGTGCTTTCCGAAGCGCCCGTGGCCCCAGCGCCCGCCGTTGCGCCCCCCAACGTCAGAGAGAAGTCGGCAGGTAGTGAGATGCCAGCCCCAGCGCCAGCAGTCCTGGGTACCGCAACGCCTGCTCCCAGCCCGGTAGCCGAGCCTACCGCGCTCACCCCCATGAGCACGACTGTCCCCACAGAGGACGTGACCGCAGGCAGCGAGAGCCCAACGCTCTCCCGGTCGGTGGAAAGCATCAAAACCCTTGAGAAGGATGCCATCGCCCCTGCTCCCCCGGCTCTGACGGATAAAGGGGTTGAGCTCGGGGACGCGTGGCAGAGTCGAACGACAGGGGCTGGAAAACGGGCAGCCAGTGTTGATTTCCGGTCGCTGCCCCTCTCGGAAGGCTGGGCGGCGGCACAGGGAACGATGGCGGCTCGCGAGTCCGCTCCTCCCACTCCTATCCTACCCGCGCCAGCTACGCCAAAGCCTATCGAGGTAGAAGCCGCCTCTGAGCCTCTGGCCGCTATCGAGTTGCCGCCTGTGCAGAGTGAGGCCCCTACAACCACCGAGCTATTCAAACCGACTGAGAAAACGGTGCAGGCCCCCGACATGTCGCTGGAGGTCGCCGCATCCGCCGCCCCCGTGGTAGAGGCAAGCCCGCCTCCCGCCGTGGCTGAAACGGCAGCGGCCATACAGCCCGCGACGGAAGCGGTGCCTGTCGAACCTACCATTGAGACCGCGCTGGTGGCCGCCCCGATGCCAGAGGAAGCCCCTGTTGTCGCCGACCCCATCGCCGAGGCAGCCGCGGCTCCCCCCCCGATGCCAGAGGAAGCCCCTGCACCCGCCGACCCCATCGCCGAGGCAGCCGCGGCCCCGGAAAAGACGCAGCTTCTGGAGAAGGCGACCCCCCACCTGAATGCTGCTGAAATGGACAGTGAGACCGTTGTGGCCGCTGCCCAGGCGCACATGGATACACTTACTCCATCGCCAACGACGAGTGAGAAAGCAGCCGTATCTGAGGCCGCTGTGATGCCTCAAGCCCTGTTTGACGCTACCATACCACAACCTAAGGTGGCTGCGGTCGAGAGTACTGGTACCACCCCCACCCCAGTCGATGCTGGCTTGGAAGAGGAACCCACACGCCCTCTCGTTTCCAGCATGGGTGCCATGATAAAGAAGGGCGGGGCCTCCATCGCGCAGAACCTCAGAGAGCGGGTGTCCTCGGGGCTTCACATCCAGCGATCCATGCTCCCTGGAGTGATCCAGCGCGATCTCTTAGACGAGCTGATCCCTGATTGGGTAAACGACCTACTGGATTCCTTCCGTGGCGATGCCGCTGCCAAAGAAGGTGAAATTCAGGGAGAGGGTAGTCGTACAGGGGGCGAGATAGATGGCAATTCCAAGTCGAAGGGCGACGAAATTCAAACGGAGGGCGAAACCAAGCGCACCGAGCTTGAGGGCGAACAGATAACGAAGGGCGCGGAACTTGA